>NZ_JAKRFQ010000111.1 GCF_022347985.1 Photobacterium sp. OFAV2-7 | reverse complement strand
AGAAACGAAAGTAAAAAAGCTGGTCAAAAAGAAAAAGCCTGAGATCGAAAAAAAACCACAGCCGCCTAAGCCTGATCCTGAGCCAAAGATAACCAAGCCAGTACCGAAAAAGGCGAAAGAACGCCCGGTCAAAGTGATCGCGAAAAAGATCGATAAGCCTGAGCCACTCAAAAAAGAGGCCGAAACTAAACCAGAAAGACCTAAACCGATTGCTGACCCCAAAGCGGAGATCAAATCTCAACAAGCAGCAGGTGTAAATAGCTCTCCCAAGCTAGTTACCCGCCCGACATTTGTAACCCGCCCTAGTCCTGTCAAGTACCCCAAGATCGCGAAACGTCGAGGTATTGAAGGACAAGTAATGGTTGAAGTATGGATCGACGAAAATGGCAAACAGGTCAGACAAACACTCGTAAAATCTTCAGGCGCCCAAGTGCTTGATAGAGCAGCACTTGATGCCATAAAGCGTTGGCAATTCTCTTCTCATACCGTAGACGGACAAGCGATTGCACACCGTGTACAAATTCCTGTTCGTTTTAAGTTGGATTAAACAATGGACAACATTTATCAGCTACAAAACCAATTTGGTCTCATGACCTGGCCACTTCTTATCTGTTCAGCGCTTACAGTGATGATCCTATTGGAGCGCTGTATTCAGGTATTACTGTGTACCGGAGTCGGAAGAAACAAAATCACGGCATTGCTTACCAAACAGGATCGTAATAACGACTCTTCTCTCAACCAGTTTGCTGAGGATCTGAGCAATCAGCGCCCGTTACTCTATAAAGGCGTTGCGATGCTTATCTCTCACCGACACTTCAACAAGCCGCTACGTGAGGACGCGGCAGGGATCTGGCTACAGCAAAAACGTACCCAACTCCGTTCTGGCTTGAAATTGCTGACATTGATTGGGGTTATTAGTCCCCTTCTAGGTCTATTGGGAACTGTGCTAGGACTAATCGAAATGTTCAAAGGCATTGCAGCTTCAACTGGCTCTGTTACCCCTAACGATCTTGCTGATGGCCTAGGTCTTGCGATGCGGACCACTGCGGCAGGACTGATCATTGCCTTGCCGGCAATTACCGGTGCCCAGCTCCTCGGGCTCTGGGCAGACAAGGTGACAGCCAAGCTGGAACATACCCTCAATTATTGCAATCTGTGGCTCGAAGGATTGAATCTTGTTCCGAATGGCCAGCCTGCCACACTCAAGCAACATAACCAGGCCGAGGTTCAGCAATGATCCGTACCAACAATGCCAGCCAGTTCGAGGATGATCTCACCCCAGATCTGACGCCGCTGCTGGACATCATCTTTATCGTCATGGTCTTTCTGCTACTCACTGCCAGCGTCAAACTGGAGTCTCTGGAGGTCGAGCTACCGCAAACAGAAACAAAAGTGCTGCAAACCACAGAGTCTGATCTTGTCACGATCAACCTGACCGCAAAGTCGCCCTTCTGGGCTTTACAAGGAAAACCAGTAGAAAGCTGGGAGGTGTTTCAGCAGGCGCTCCTTAAAGAGATCAAAACCAACCCGGACAAACCGGTTGTTATTGGCGCCGACAAGGCAGGTTCAGTTGAGAACATGCTTAAGTTACTCGCCTTTCTTCAACAGCATGACATAAAAGCTACCCAATTATTAATGGAAGAGGACAACTCATGAAGCGTATCGCTCTGGCTACTACATTACTTTTCGCAACCTGTTCGGTCTGGGCCAATGAACGCATCATCAGTGCCGGTGCTGCCATTACTGAACTTATCTATGCCCTGGACGCGCAAGAGCAACTTGTTGCTGTCGATATTACCAGCAAGTCTATGGTCGACAGCTCAGTTCCGACGCTGGGGTATCACCGCCAATTGTCAGCTGAAAGTTTAATTGCACTCAATCCGACCCGACTGTTAGGTTCGAACGAAATGGGCCCCAAAACAACCTTGGATTTGATCCAGCAAGCCGGTATAGAAGTCGATATTCTTAATTCAGGAGAAACCGTCGATGACCTATTGATTCGCATTGATGAAATCGCCCGGTTAACTGACAAAAAAGCAGAAGCCAATCAGCTTCAAGCTGTCGTAAAACAGCAGGTAGCGACTATCAATGCAAATCTAGCCGATCAAAAAGATCGCAAAAAAGTCCTATTCCTGATGATCCATGACGGTCGTCCCGCTAACGTTGCCGGGCGTAACACTACAGCAGATACCGTTATCCGACTTGCCGGGGCAATCAATCCTGCGGCCAGTGCGGTGGAATCATACAAGCCGATTTCGACCGAAGCCATGGTTGAAATGCAACCTGACATTATTCTGATTAGCTCACGCACACTAAGCAGTATTGGCAGTGCCGAAGAACTGCTCAAAAAGATGCCGCTATTGGCAGCAACGCCAGCCGGTCAAAATAAAGCGCTGGCCACCATCGATGGTACGGCACTTATTGGCGGCCTTGGCCTAAAAAGCTTAAGCGAAGCCGAGCGCCTGAATAACGTTTTCTATAACCACTGATCCTGAATCATCTACGGCTATTTATGCACTCAAGAACACTACGGCTCCATCGAATGCCTATCGGCATAGTTTTTCCGTTGGGCTTTTTGCTACTCGCAATTGCGATCATTACCTCGATTGTGGTCGGGCCGATGGCTATCAGTTTTTCAGACAGCCTCAAGGCGATGTTGCCATGGCAAACCGATCTCCCGTCACATATTGAGATTGTAATCCATAAAATCCGCCTCCCGCGCACCCTGCTCTGTATCGCGATCGGCAGTACACTAGCGCTCTGCGGTGCAGTCATGCAGGGGCTTTTCCGTAACCCTCTGGCAGACCCCGGTATTATTGGCGTTTCAGGCGGCGCGAGCCTTGGCGCAGCCCTTGCCATTGTAATCTTTGCGCCTTTGGCAGCATCCTTTCCGCTACTACTTACCATGGGAACCGTACCTGTTTTCGCCTTCGTTGGCGGTGCAGTCAGCACCTATCTTGTGTATCGGCTAGGTACCGATAAAAACGGCACCTCTGTAACCATTATGCTCTTGGCCGGTGTCGCTATTGGCGCTTTGTCCGGTGCCGCACTTGGACTAATGAATTACTACGCTGACGACCAGGCGCTGCGTGACTTGTCGCTTTGGTCGATGGGCTCCCTGGCTGGCGCGACCTGGCCGGGCATTACCCTCGCCTTTATCACGCTTGCTGTATTGCTTCTGGCTTTTGACCGCCATGCCAATGCACTAAACGCCTTTCTGTTGGGAGAAGGCGAAGCCAGGCATATGGGCGTGAATGTACAGAGGCTTAAGCGGCTGCTTATTTTGGTCTGTGCCGCCGGCGTCGGTGTCACCGTCTCGTTAACCGGCGTTATCGGGTTTATCGGCCTCATCATTCCGCACCTCGGCAGAATGCTGACCGGACCCAACCATAAAACCCTGCTGCCGCTATCAGCGCTACTCGGTGCCCTTATCCTGCTTATTGCCGATATGCTGGCAAGAGTTGTCGCCGCTCCGGCTGAATTACCTGTCGGGATCATCACCGCGATTCTCGGCGCACCATTCTTTATTCTCCTCCTTATCAGACAAAAGGGGAAAATGTCATGACTTCACCGAATATAACGCAGCAAGCAGCCATCAAAGCCAAAGGCTTGCACCTGTCCCTAGGTGAAAAAACATTACTGGATGACTTCAACATTTCAATTGCCAGTGGTGAGCTGACGGCGCTATTGGGTCCCAACGGTGCTGGTAAGAGTACGCTACTCAAAGTCCTGTGCGGCGAAGTTGATGCAGGGGGCGACATCGAGTTCTTCGGCAAACCGCGGGCTGAATTTAAACCGGAACATCTTGCCAAGCACCTAGGTGTCCTACCACAGCACAGTAATTTAACTTTCGCCTTTACTGCACAGGAAGTAGTAGAACTCGGCAGTATCCCCCTTCAAATCCCGAATGCTGAAACCCAGCAAATTGCCAGGGAGAAGATGCAGGTTGTCGATGTGCTTTCGCTAACAGACCGGCTCTACCCCACCCTTTCTGGGGGGGAAAAGCAAAGAGTACATTTTGCCAGAGTGCTCACTCAGCTCAGTCATGCGGGTAATCAATGTGTACTAATGCTCGATGAACCGACCTCAGCACTGGACCTTGCCCATCAGCACCGAACACTTCAGGTAGCCCGTGAATTGGCTCGCACCGGAGCCGCAGTTATTGTTGTTATCCACGATCTCAATTTGGCTGCGCAGTATGCTGATCGCCTGGTCATCATCAACGAGGGGAAAATTCAGGCAGACGGCTCCCCCTGGCAAGCCCTAACCAGTGAAACGATCAACAGAGTTTACAGCTGGCCAGTGCACATCAAAGCACATCCGACAGATGATTATCCGGTAGTCATATCTTCTGGTATACCAAGGGACTACTCGGAAGCTATCTGAACCTGATATGCATCTAATTGGTGTAAAATCGCATTGAGTTTGTTGATATCTATCAAGAATTTCAAGGTTGGGATACAGAAACGTTGCACTGTGCGCTACACTCAGTAGAATGTGAACGCAAGCGATTACACAATGAAACGCCCCGTAAGGCAAGAGAACAAAGCCGCTCGTGAATGAAGCGGCTTTTTGGCGTTTTAGACGCTGTACCAAACAGACTAGTTATCTAATGCAGTCAGATAATTACTCTGTTTGGTACTATTGATTACAAGTGATTATGAAATGGTCGGTTCTGACCTCTGATCTTAAATTATTAGAAGAATAAATATGGCAACGATTAAAGATGTTGCACGTATGGCTGGTGTATCAACGACAACAGTATCTCACGTGATCAACAAAACACGCTTTGTTGCAGAAGCAACACAGAAAAAAGTATTAGCGGCTGTAGATGAACTAAATTACGCACCAAGTGCTGTTGCACGAAGCCTCAAGTGCAACACGACCCGTACTATCGGTATGCTGGTTACCAAATCGACTAATCCTTTCTTTGCCGAGGTTGTACATGGTGTGGAAGAGTATTGCTATGGGGAAGGCTATACGCTGATCTTGTGCAATACCGAAGGCAACCTTGAAAAACAACGTGATTACCTGCGCATGCTGGCAGAAAAGCGTGTTGATGGCCTGCTGGTCATGTGCTCTGATCTTGACGAAAAACTCCTCGAGCTACTTGAGCGCAAGAAAGATCTGCCTATGGTGATCATGGATTGGGGTCCTGAAAGCCCGCACACTGACAAGATCCAGGACAACGCCGAGCTTGGTGGCTATGTTGCTACCAAGTACTTCATTGAGCACGGTCATACCAAAATTGGCTGTCTGTCTGGCCACCCGGATAAATCAACGTGTCGTGAGCGTCTGAAAGGCTTTTATAAGGCAATGGACGAAGCACAGCTTGATGTCAATGAAAACTGGCTGCTTGACGGTGACTTCGAGTGTGAATCCGCTGTTGTTGCCGCAAACAAATTCATTGCCATGGAAGATCGCCCAACAGCGATTTTCTGTTTCAATGACATTATGGCAATGGCGCTTATCAGTACCTTTGAACAGGCTGGTTTGCGGGTTCCTGATGATATCTCTATCATCGGTTACGACAACATCGATCTGGCTCCTTATTTCTCGCCACCTCTTACCACAATCCACCAGCCTAAGCGCCGCCTAGGTAAAACAGCGATTGAAATCCTGATGGAGCGTGTCAAAGACAAAGAGCACGAGCGTCGTATTTTTGAGATGGCTCCAGAGCTTGTTGTGCGCAAGTCAGTAAAAGACCTGAACGCATAAATTACACCCTCTCGCCCTACTACGAAAAAGCCGATATCTGATATCGGTTTTTTTTTGTCTTTAACTCTTTTTTTGTTGTAAATATTTTAAGGCATTAATGCTGCTCTCATCCCATAACTGGGACCTATTACTTGAAGCAAGATCACACTTTTAAAAGTGGGAGCAAGTTCAAAAATATTATCTGAGATATTCTTAAAAAGTCACGAACAAGGCAAACCATCCGAAAGGATGGGACGCAAAGCTTCCGGCCTAAAAGTGGTTAGTTTATCAATAACTAAGTTGCTTATGGTAGCGGGGTTGCCGATGGATCTAGCAATAAGTTATGTCATGAATCCTGACATTTTCCTGACATAACTTTTTTGTGAAATTTGCTAATCTGAAATCCTCGCTCTGTTGTTAGGTGACTCAAGATATTTTTCACCGAGAAGAAGCATGGACAAACCAGTACTTAAAGAATCACTACGATTATTCAATTGTTTCGAGAATGTAAAATCTCGCTCGATGTTTGGCGGTTTTGGTATATTCGCGGGTGAAACCATGTTTGCACTTGTGGTAAACGATAAGTTGCATCTCCGAGCTAATGCCGACAATGAAGAAGAATTTAAGCAGGCAGGTTTAACGCCTTACGTTTATAAAAAACGCGGGTTTCCTGTTGTGACCAAGCATTACGCTATTCCGCAGGAATGGTGGGATGAACCTGGAAAAATTCTTTGCCAAGCAAAGCGTTCCTTTACTGCTGCTAAACAGGATAAAGAAACCAAAAGCAAATCAGGTCCTAGTCGTATAAAAGATCTACCGAACCTACGTTTAGCTAACGAACGTATGCTGAAGAAGGCCGGTATTACGACGGTTGAAGAACTCTTTGAAGCCGGTGCGCTCAATGCCTATAAAGCATTGCAGCAAACCCACCAAGAGTCGGTAAATATCGAGTTGCTATGGGCCCTTGAGGGTGCAGTTAGCGGTCAGCATTGGTCGGTAATTACTAAGCAGCGTCGTTCAGAACTTCTTTCTGAATTACCGTAAACAACCTAATAGATATTTATAAAAAGAGGTGCTTAGCACCTCTTTTTTTATTAGCTTTTTTCAGCATACCCAACTAATGGAAATAAAAATATACGCATAGCCACTTATGCATAATTATTTTATTACCACTTTTTTGCTCCCCCAAATGACAATTTTTTGTCATATAACGTCAAATATTGATACCTCTCACAAAGCTGCTCATAAAAGCATCAATATCCTTTTCATCAATATTGTCATTAGTAGAATTGGGCTGTCATTCTAGCAGGAGGTTGTCATGCACTGTTCCAAGCCTTTTCCTGGACAAGCAGACCAGATGTTCAAAGACAAGTTTTGCAAGTGGCCAAAGCTTATGCGTGCCTTGGTGATCATTAGCCTATTTCCACCCGCTGCTGCCTTGTTTATGGTTACCCGACAACTGGCACCAATAGACGCACTTGATGACACCCTGTCGCTAACGATTGGCTTTAATGTCATATTGCTGCTTTGGGGAATATTTCTAAAAATACGCTCCAGAAAATACTGGTACCGCAACTACCATATCGGTAAAACAATGGCCTTGGCTGTCATGCCGCTTATCGCATCCGGCTATATATTGCTACAACAGACTGAAGCGCCGAGTATGGCTAAACAACAAAAAAGCCAAACTGTTTATATTTCACTCAACTAGTCGAATTTAATGCTTTTTTTCTAATTTCTGTAATAAATTTGCCCTTTATTCGGTCTCTGTCTCATACCAATCTTGTATTTTGTTTGATCATTGCATCTACCAGATTGATATACTCGTTGTAGCATAATGCTACAGCCAGACAGGCATCACTAAGGGGCTCATGTGCGTATTCCAGCCAAACAACACTACTCTTTTCTAATCAAGCCACTACTTTGGCTACAAAAACGCCACTATGGCAACGTATTGAACCCGGCTTTGCTCTGGGGACGTCGCCCTGCCCTATTCTGGCTTGTCGCGGGCTTTTTCGGTTATCTGGACCGAAAGTCATCACCTGTTACACCAGTTACGCGTTCTTTGGTCTGTGTGCGGGTGTCGCAACTCAATGACTGCGAATTTTGCGTCGATGCCAATGGCATGAAGCTAGCCGAACGTTGCGACTCTGTCGAAAAAATCAAAGCACTCGCCAACTGGCAAGTCAGTGATCTTTTCGAACCGCAGGAACGTTCCGTGCTCGCCTATGTTGAAGCTATTACCATCACAGGCCAACGTGTTGATGAAGAAATGATCGCACAGCTGAAACAATGGTATGACGATGATGCCATTGTCGAACTCACCGCCTTGATTTCATTCCAGAACCTGTCTGCAAAATTTAACACGGCCCTTGATGTACCGAAACAAGGATTCTGTTCGCTACCGATTCAGCCAAACGAGATCCAACAACCGGCAAAACAGCCAATTGCCTCTCCTTCGGACGACGATAAAAGGTAAAGTCATGGATAGAAAAAAACTACTTTTACTGGCAGCATTAGCCAGCCTTATTGGCCTATGGTTTGCCCTCGATCTTGGACAATACTTTACGCTTGAACAAGCAAAAGCCCAGCAAATTGCGCTGCAAGACACTATTGCCCAGCAGCCACTAGTATCAAGCGCAGTCTATTTTGTCCTGTACGTGATTGTTACAGCCCTATCGCTACCGGGAGCAGCAATTATGACATTGCTCGGCGCGGCTCTATTTGGATTCTGGTGGAGCCTTTTGCTGGTTTCCTTCGCCAGTACGATAGGCGCAACCCTGGCTTTCCTTTTCAGCCGCTTCATTTTACGCGACTGGGTCCAGAGCAAGTTTGGTCACCGCCTGGCGCCGATTAACGCTGGGATTGCCAAAGACGGTCCTATTTACCTCTTTACTCTACGCCTGATCCCCGTGTTCCCGTTTTTCGTGGTCAACCTGCTGATGGGTTTAACCCCAATCAG
>NZ_JAKRFQ010000110.1 GCF_022347985.1 Photobacterium sp. OFAV2-7 | reverse complement strand
CTCGCCCGCACCCTTCATGCCGAGGCCGAGTTGTACGAGACGATCCCGTCCCACTTATTTGAGCCTGTTGCCGAAGTGATCCGCTGGATGAAGAGCCTTGAATAAAGGTAACGAAATCCATCATATATCCCACACAGGCATATGCCGCATCGAAAACTTGTGACAAAGCTCATAAACTGTTGAGGATGAGATGGGATATGTTTTGTCACACATATTTACCCAATCATTATTAATTTTAATTTACATCAGGTTATTCAATGTCTTATCACAATAAGCTCATAGCAGCACACGAAGAGTTGAAGCAAGCAGGCATCTGGAAATCAAACTTTAATCCTCCGTTGTTCCGGGTTTTAAGAAAGCTAGGTGTTGAGTCACCCCCTCCTTACTATCGAAGCTTCCAATCAAATTTTTTCACTTCATTGGTATTTTTCACACCGGTGTGGGGAGTACTGATGTACTTTTTTGGTTGGCAGGCAAACGGAAAACCAATAATGGAATCCGCAATTATAGCTCTGGTGGGAGGCCTGCTGTACGGATTGACAACGGCTTGGTATTACAGCTGGAAATTTAAACAATGTAAGTTGACGAGATGGGACGAGCTATAGATGTCATTTCTACGAAACTTTTTCATATTTGGCCTTACCGCTTTTCTTTCCATCAAAGTGCTAACACCAATCACAGAGCCTCTGTCCAAACAAAGTGAAGTCTTATGTTTTCTGGCCTTCTTTGTCGTGCCGGCTGGATTTCACGTTATGCTCAGTAAAGGATTTGAGCTGTTAATGTGGCTAGTCATCGTCAATAACGGAAACACCAGTAAAGCCAACGACTTTAAGAATTAGGCCGAAGTTGCATATAAAAACCGAATGATAAATGCCCCTGAGTTGATTTTTTGCAAAATGTGCTGACGCTTTTTGTGTTAACGCAAGGTTAAGTGTGACATTCTAGAGCGTTCAATAATATACAAAAATGAGTGCTAGCTAGTAACTAGTCCAGCACAACATTTTCGTCTCAACACATAACATTAAATCCAGGGATTAACTTTGAATTTTCTATCGAATTTAAAAGTCAAAACTCGGTTGGCCATCGGTTTTGGTACTCTACTGAGCTTGATGATGTTACTCACAGTGTTAGGCATTCAGAAGGTCAACTTTATTGACCAAACCTTATCTGAGATGACCGACATCAACTCTGTGAAACAGCGTTATGCCATCAATTATCGTGGCAGCGTGCATGACCGTGCGATTGCTGTCCGCGATATTGCGATTGCGCGTACACCGCAGGAAATTGCTTCACTTGAACAGGAAATACAGCGTTTAGAAAGCTTCTATAGCGAATCTGAAAGCAACATGAAGCAAATGATTTCGCAAGGGGTGTTCTTTTCAAGTGAAGAGAGGAACATCCTCGATAAAATCGACCAAATTCAAGCTCACACGCTACCGCTCATTCGAAAAATCATTACCGATAAGAAGAACGGTAACGTGATGACGGAAACGGTACTAGACGAGGCTCGCCCTGCAATTATCGAATGGTTGGATGTGATCAATGAGTTTATCGACTATCAAGAAGCCTTAAACCAAGAGTTAACACCTGAAGCGCGCATGGTAGCTGGCGGATTCCAAGAGCTGATGCTATGGCTCAGCATTTTTGCCCTGGCGATTTCGGTACTGATTGGCGTGATCATTGAACGCAGTTTTCAGTCCTCTTTGGGCGGCGAACCTTTCGAAGCTGAACAAGCCATCAAGGCGATGGCACAGGGCGATCTGACTTACAAAGATCAGCAGCGTCCGCTCGGCAGCATCTTGCACTCCCTAACTGATATGTGCGCCAAGCTCATACAAATTGTCCGCAATATTATTACCGCATCTAAAAACCTCTCCTTGCAGGTAAATGAGGTTTCAGTAGGCTCATCTCAAGTACTGGAAGCTGCTCACCAGCAAGCGACTCTAACCCAAGAGACCGCGCACAAACTGGATGATATGCGCCACAGCATCGATCAAGTCTCTCAAATTGCCAGCCTCACAGAGAACAACTCGGCAATGACCGCAGAGAATGCCGTTCAAGGCCGTGAACTAGTCTCGATTGCCGCTCAGGAAATGGAGAAAATCGCTGTCACTGTCGATGGTACTGTCGAGCAAATAAAACAGTTAGAGTCTCGAACTAAAGAAATCGGTGGCATTATAAATGTTATTAGCGGCATATCAGAACAAACCAATCTGCTTGCCCTAAATGCTGCCATTGAAGCTGCCCGCGCTGGCGAGTCTGGACGCGGTTTTGCCGTAGTTGCCGATGAAGTACGCCAACTGGCCCAGAGGACGAACGAAGCAACCTCGCAAATTGAATCTATGATTGCCGAAGTTCAATCGGAAACGGCTGCCAGTGTCACGGCGATGGAGACCACACAGCCACAAGTCGAAAACGGTAAACAGCAAACCACCAAAGCAACGGATCTACTTGCCAGTATCGAGCAACAAGCTTCAGATTCATTAACCAGTATCCGAGAAGTTGCCAAAGCGACTGCAGAGCAAGTGAGTGTTGTCAGTGATATCGCTGATGCAATGGATCAAGTCTCGGCGATGTCGACAGACTCGATTGCCTCTATGCAAAGCAATGAGAAAGCGGTCAATTCTTTGAATCAGCTAGCCACTGAGCTAAAAGAAGAAGTCAGTTACTTCAAGGTTGATTAAGTGCACTCATTTAGGCCTGAACGAACGGGTTTAATATGAGCTAGGACAACTATTACAACCAGAATAACTATCAAATCCCAGCCAAGCACCAGTGGCTGGGATTTTTAGTTGTATTGACTCAAAATCGGCCTGGTAGGTTTAGCTGTGGCCTGAACATACAAGTGCACACCAAACATCATCAAGGGCACTTCTGGACAATACCAAGTTAGAATTATCGTTCTTAATATACTGCTTCGGATTGCTTGAATTTGGTTAAAGCGAAGCAGAAAAATTTATAGTTCAAGAACGCTAGAGCGAGTTAGAGCCTATCCTGGTACATAGAACTAACCTAAAGCTGCCTGCTTAGATTTTTCTAACAAATTTACTTGCTGCCTATCAAGACCAGCTTTACCATACCGATAGCATAAGTAGTCAGAGATATCTTGCTCATGAGTTGAAATTATTACTTGACGATCTCGAAGCTCTACTCGTAGCAAGTCGCTTAATGATGCAATATTAATCTCATCCATACACTGAGTGGGATCATCTATAAATACAAAAGCGGTTTTTGCGTATTTTTTATTCAAAGCTAAGAATAATGACAGTGACAATGCACTAATTTGCCCACTACTCATCGACAACGTAGCATCATGTTGTGAATCTCTTGCAGTGGTAAAGTTCATAACTGCATTTTTTCGTTGCCCCACAGGCATGTCTATGAAAACACCCAAACCACTTTGATAATTTTGAAGCAAACGACCACTGTAAATGTGAAATAGTGACTCCATCTGACCAATGGTACGATGCATATAATCAGTCTGAGCATGTTTTAACTTAGTTTCAATACTTCCGAGCTGCTTATTCATAGTATTTAGATGAGTTACTCTTTTACCAGAACTTACTAAATCTTTTCTCTTCTTAGCAATTGAAGCGTTGACCGCTAAATTATACTGCTTTTGGATATAGTGCTTCTTTGATTCTATGATCTCTTCAGTCAGCTTCTCTAACTTGCTAAATTTGCCAAAATTTTCTGAGAAAAAATTAACTTCTTGGTTCGTGATAATATCGTCTTCTGGTTCAAGTGACTTTAACAGAGCATTTTTAACTTGCTCAATTTGTTCTACTTGACTCACCCTTTCTACAGCATATTTTTTAGGAAGTTCAATTCCCAATGAAATGAGCCTTTCCCCTATATTCTTTATCCTCGCCCCCTGATGTTCATGAACCGTCAGTTCATTATATAAATCAACCTCAAACTCCGACTTCAGCTTTTCAAAGATCGGAACATATTGGTTTTTTAGCGGGTTTAGAATCGCTGCAATACTTTGATAACACATTGCTATTTTCTTACTAACCCCATCTAGAAGTTGCTTCAATCGCTCTGTCTTAACGTCTATAGCCTCAATTAGCAACACCCTTTCAGTATAATCAAAACCACAAAGAGGACACTCTGAGTCGTTTTCATCACTGAGGCCTAATAGCTTATCACGCACTTGGAGTGTATCCGCCTGTTTAGAGCTCAAACCTCCTTGCTCTAGAAGAAGTTTATTTTTGCTTTTCAGGAGTTTTCCTAACTCTGTTGATACTTCCTCTTCTAAATAATTGTTTAAAATCTCTCTATGTGCCGATGACAATTTGGCTGGTTCATTATTAAGCGTATTACATAGTTTTTCGAGCTCACTTAATCGTGCTTTCTGCTTAGTTAAGTCACTAACTCGTTCAAATTGATGATATAACCGAACGGCCAAACCAAACTCTTCACGTTTAGTAAAATCAACTTTTTGCTTATTAATTATCCTTTTGGCAATTTCTTCTTTGCCAAGATATGTACGTTTAAGCAAGTTCACATTCTCTAGTAACTCATCGACTTGCTTAAAATTCTGAGTAGAAAACGGATGTTCCATATCCCAGTTTGGTGGTGTGTTGAATTCCGTTACTTTGGTGTAGGAGACTTCCTTTACATCTTCGCTTAATAGTGAGTCTTCGAGTCCTTTCAAATCTTGCTCAGCTTCTTTAAACTCCGATTCAGCAGCACTCCACTGTTTTTTGCTTACAGATTTTAGCTTCGAAATATCCTCAATTCTTCGCTTAAGCCGATCAAGGTTAATTAAATGCTCTATTTGCCCGGTTCTTGAACGTTCATCACATTTATCGGGAAGTACTATAGATTTACTGTCTTGCTGAAGGTAATTCAAGACAGAGAAGTTACTTAGAAACTTATCGCCAAGCTTTTCAGACCAAAAAAGAGACTCATCTTCAATCAACCTTGCATCAGCTGTATTACTGAAGCTTGCTAACTCGTATAATTTGAAATCATCAAAGCTATTCGGCTTATTACTTCCTCTACGCAAATCAGCAGCTCGTGCCATTCGCATTATGTAAAGAGACTCATTGCCCTTTCGAAACTCAGCAATTATCGATACATCACCATCACTGTTATGATTTTGATATAGACTTTTTGAGAACTTCTTATTTCCTGGAACTTTGAGTACTCCGAATCGAGCATCAACCCTAGGTAACTTATTGCAAAAAAGAATTTGTTTCGCATCAAATAATGATGTTTTACCGAAACCATTTGGCCCATCGTACACAACCAAGCTATTAGAGAAACTTTCCTCAAACTCAGAAAACACCTTAAAGCCATTAATCTTCAGCCTGTTAATTCGCCATTTTTCCACGAATATACTCCTCAACAACAGCTTCATAGTTAGAGCCTACGCTCGCTAACACACTTTCAAATTCATTAGTCAACTCTAATAAGCCTGCTTCTTGCAGTTCTATATCCGCAAGCATACAAGGGTTATCTAACTCAGACTCATCTACAGGAACAGATAAGAAAGGTAACTTAATAAAAATACGGCTGGCTATACCATATTCTGACTCAACTAAAGGGGATTGCTTATACAAGCTGAATTTGCTTTGATTTTTTATCAAATCACTAATGCTGTTTATTTCCATTTTATCTAATAGAGTCAATTCTGCTCGTGAATAATACAAAACGTGCTTTTTGAAGCTATAAGCATCTTCTTCCAGAGAAAATACTTCGCTTTCATAGTTCACAATATCCGCTAAGTTTTCTAACTCAAACAGAACCACGACATCTGTATTTTTAGCAAAAGCTGGTAACTCTCTTAGTTCATCAGGTGTATTAGCCAGCACCCAATGGTTAAGCTCACTAGGCTGCATTAGTTTCTCAACATGTACTACAACCAAAAACCTTTGATAATTAGGAGACGCAGCTCGATAAAAAGAAAATTGTTCTGATGCTTGTTCAACTAACTTAAACTGGCAGGGAGAGTTACTAGATAATGTTGTAATTACCTGATTAATCATTTATTTCACCACTTGCATCACAGACTGACACAAATCTCACGTTGTTTATCTTGGTAAGCCTATTTTCATCAGCTTCGCTGATATCAGTGAATCTTCCTGCACTACTGGACTGATCACTTAATTTAAATGGGCTGCTGTTCATTTCGACAATTAGGTTTTCATAATCGTAAAGTACATCCTGAACTACCGGGTTGCCACGCATACCAGAGACGTTGTCTTGAATGTCATTAATATTAAGCTGCTTATTGGTTCGCCTAAATTGCATCGCAGTTGGTAAAAATGTACCTAGGTGACTCTTATAATAGTGTGGCAAGTCATTCGCAATTCGAATGCCTTGTATTTCAGCGATAATATCAAGATAAATGTCAACTGTAGCCTCACTAAAACCACTCAACGAAATACTCTTTTGATTAGGCACCTTTGAATAGTACAACCTGGTCAATCGTTCGATTTCCATTCCTGCAATAACATGACGACACCTACACAGGTCATTTAGATCAAGGCTTAAATTGTCCTGATTAACTTCTAGTAAGCTATCGGTCCTATCCAATAACGTTTTTCTGAATTTGAACAGTATTGCATCATAGTCATCATCTTGAATTGCTTCAGAGTAAAGACACTCTTCGATCTCAGAAAAATAGACCGGAATTGAATCGGCTGCCTCAAACTTTTTCATATCCTCATGCTGATTACGGTGGTGTGCCAAATTCACACGCGCAGCTAACAGCATTTGCAGTTTAGCCAACTTGTGATCAACAAGCAGGTCCGTAACAGTTAAGTTTTGAGATTCTAGGTACTGCGTAACAATTTCAGTAAGCTTCGTATCGATATTTCCTGTCTCAACATATTGACGTCCATCGTGGTATGAATAAAATTGAACAAGAAATTCACCTTCTGTAGCGTTCGCTTCTCTGTCAGAGAAGTCATCAACCTTTATGGAGACATGAAACCACCTTTTAGTATTACTATTGCACCTATCTACTACTTTAGATGCTTGTTTTAAAGCGCCATTATATGCAGAGCGATACCCACTTTGCATCGTTTTTACTTGATGTAAAGATATAACATCGTGATTACTTGCGTGTATTACAAAGTCATCTAAGGTTTCTACCTTCAAGTAGTGAGCATTATTGTCGCCCTGAATGAGAATACGTATGGCATGATAAAGCGCTACTTTGCCTTGATAAACAAACCCACTCCAAGCAGGGATCGCGCTACTATTCGCTATTTGATTTGTTACGACTGTCAATTACTTATAGCTCTGATAAAGTCATGAAAATATATAAAACACCCAAAATGTATATACTATGTTAGAAATACACTTTTTTTGTGTTGCTTGTAAAACGGAATTAGATCAAATCCACTGATATTTCGACGCTTTACGTTTAACTCTCTACCTGACAATAGTGTCTGGATTATTTGACAAAATATACCACAACGTGCGTATTCCTAGGTGGGCTTCTATCACTTTTTGGGGTAATCGTGAGAAAAAGATCAGGGAAGTTAGATGGTTTTTATTTTAGAGCGAAGTCACATTCTTTGAATGTATGGCAAAAGTTGACTTACTCAATAAGAACAATCTATCGTTCAAAATGATTTCGAGACAATAACAAGTTTATAAAACCTGTCAGCTCTAGTCGAAACTGACAGGTTGATTCCAGTCTAATTCAATAACCAAATCACAAAAGCTAGTCGTTATATCTAGGCGTCAGCCGCTCGGCACTTTCGTTTTTATAGGTCAGGTACTGCGCTTCGAAATAGTCATTCAAGGCACCCATCGCTTGCTGGAAGTTTTCCTTACTGTGGTCAGCCTTCCATTGTCCGGCTTTCTCTAATAGCGCTTCCTTCAAGTGCTGCCCGTTTGGTATATCACCCGCTCGCTTGTCCAGCTCCTTGGCAATATTCGAGTCACTCTCTATTAGTTTATCGAAGGCTTTACCGATGCCTGTTTCATGGTGCGATGCATACTGATCCCACAGTGCAGGCTGCTGGCCGTTTTGCCAGCCATTAAACTTTGTTTGCAGGTAGGTCAGCGTGTTGTCACTGATCCACTCGGCAAGGTGGTCATTGCTGCTATGAGTGATACCCGCTCCCAGTTTAACCGCTCCGGCTGTGGCTGATGCGTTTCCGCCTAACGACGTCGATTCTGTCGCACGGATATACTGCAGGTGGTATTTGTTGTCCTCCCCTTTGACAAAGTTGCCTTCGAACTGGGTACTGGCGCTCAGCGAGCCACTCAATGCCAAGTCATCCAAGCCGTCAATTTCACTCAACTCCAGACTATTTTCACTCAAGAACCGGCCAATGCCTTCTTTGAGGATCCCTTTGATCGCGGAGCTTTTATCCTTCACCGCCGGGATATCTAGCTTTAATGACGCATTGATATATTCACCATCGTTATCGGGGTTGATATCACCGTCGATCTTGTTGTATTTCACCCCGAGATCAACGGTTTTCTCGCCCAAAACGGGCACCTGAACTGAAGTGGAGACGGTCCCCATTAACTGAGTATTGGTACTCATGGCGCCCGATGTCAGCGTAAGAGACTTATCGATATGCTTTTGCTGTTCGAGGTTTAACTGAGGCGTCCTGAAGTCGTCAGCCACACTTTTCAGAAACTGGCTAAACGGTGCTTCCTGAGGATTAAGATGCAGTACTTCACCTTCCCTGAAGC
>NZ_JAKRFQ010000109.1 GCF_022347985.1 Photobacterium sp. OFAV2-7 | reverse complement strand
AATTTGTATTAAAAAACAGAAAAAGAATAGAAGTACAAGAAAGAAACCAACTTCAGTGTTCGGGAAAAATTTTCATCTATAAATCAGTGAAAATTCCACTTATCAGTATCAACAACGAGGTGATTGGTTTATGCGGCGTTTCTACCGACATCACTGATTTGTACAACACCCAAAAACGACTTCAAATACAAGCCAATACTGATTCTCTGACATTACTTGCTAATCGCAGGTATTTTCTTGAGCAGGTAGAAAAAGAAATATCCCGCTCTATTCGGCATAACACCCCGTTATCACTAATTATCGCTGATATCGACCATTTCAAGCATGTTAATGATAACTATGGACACGATATCGGTGACGAGGTATTGGTTTCTATCAGCAATATCTTCAAGCGTACGCTACGGAAGGAAGATATTATAGGCCGCATTGGCGGAGAAGAATTTGCTCTGCTACTCCCGCATACCAATTTACAATCGGCACTAAAGCTGGCGGAGCGAATAAGGGAAGATATTGCCCAAAGTTCGGTATCGTCCCATGATCGCAAAAAAATAAAAGTCACGATCAGCATGGGCGCGACAGATTTAACACATCGCGATAATTGCTATCAATGCCTGTACCGCAAGGCAGACGAAGCTTTATACAAAGCCAAAGAAACCGGCCGAAACAAAGTCTGCATTCAAAGCCTGTAAAAATAAAAGTCACCTCGGTTTCCCGCGGACTACTCTTTCTACTTTCTAGCTAAGGCTTGTTTCATGTGTGACTTAATATACTCTTTAAACACCTGCTGCTTCTGGCTCTTCCATTCGGTCTTTTTATAAAGTAAATATAGCCGTTTCTTGGGCAATTTTCTTTCTTGGAGAAGACTAAGAAATTCGCCATTTTCAATCTCTCTTGATACGGAGATATCAAGCATAAAACCGATACTGAGACCAGACCTAACAGAATGGTATACTGCTTCAATATCATCACTAACATGTGGGGGGTGCTCGTTCACAAGTACATCCTCTTTCTTAAGAAAACGACGTAATTCTTCTGACATATTTAGTGATGAGCTCAACATTAAACTTCCTGTTCCAAGATTGTTAAAGCTATTTGGCAAGCCATGCTGTTTAACATATTCAGGAGTCGCGCAGGCAACAAGCTGTGTGTCTAAGAGAGGAATGGCAATAACGTTATTGTTGTCTTGAAGTTGACCCAACCTGAACGCAAAATCTATATTCGATTCATGAAGGTTCTCGATTTCATCACTAAAGCTAATGTTAAACCTGATATTTGAGTATTCATCGCTAAAGCCCTTTATCAGATCAAATATATTTGAACGGCAAAGCGATTTCGACATAGTTATCGATAATTCACCAGTAACTGCATCCTGTTCAGACAGCAATTCATCTTCAGCACTCTCTATCGCTGCCAATACGCTTTTACATCTTTGGTAAAATTTTTTGCCAGATTCAGTTACCTGAATTTTTTTGTGTGAACGACTAAACAGTTGAGCTTTCAGGCTATTCTCCAACGCTACGATTTGCTTACTCACGGCTGGAGCAGAGTAGTGTAATTTTAGGGCTGCTTTGCTAATACTGCCCGCTTCAACGACAGTAACAAACACTCGATATTGGGTATATTTGGACATGGCTTTTACCTCCCGCTCGATTTTGCGTTCCAAATGGTTAATCAAGAAGTAACCATTGTTAGCTTTAGGTAACTCAATGTTGTGATTATATTTTCTCTACCGAGAAGTTAATACTACTTTCTCAGGACCTCTATATTCACTGATAGGAAAAAATGATGATAAAGCTAGCTCAGGAGAAACAGCAAATTGACCAGCCAATAACGCAAGTGTTTTCCTATGTTACAAACATGGAAAATTACCGTAATTGGTTTCCTGGAATTGATAGCATCAAAGCAATCAACAATCTTGAACACGGTCAAGTGGGGAAGCAGTATGTAGAGACTCTCTCTCTGCCGCAAGGTACTGTCGATTTAATAATCGAAGTTAAAGAGATGGAACAAAATCGCTTATTTATGACGCAAGGGGACTTAGAGCCTCTTCTCCCCCAGATGACGATTAATTTCTCAGAAACAAGTGAGAGTAGTTGTATCATCGAGCTTACGTATTTCAGTCGTAACCTGGAACTCAGGGCAGATGATGAGTTGATTATTGGCTTAGCTAATGATCTATCGATTAGAGCAAATGAAGCCGTTAAAGAACTAAAACGAATCATGGAATGCTGACAGTAACTCTTCTTTCTCTATGCCCTCCTTCAACCTCATGACAGCCGAGGTTGATAGGAGGCGAGACTCATCACAGGTTCTTGATCTCTTCTTTCAACTGATACCCTTTATCTGTCACTATTTTCTCAAGCACATCGACACGTTGTTGCAATGTTCGCAGTTCATGGCGCAGCTGCTGAACCTCACTGCTACTGCCCTCGCTTTCGAGCTTTTTCATCTCAGCCTTATGTTTGAAATAACGCTGTAACCCTATAGAGGCAAAAACAATTGCCACTATTGCAACACCGGTAAATTCCATTTCATTGTCCTCTGGTAGTTTTCTAATTACATCAATGACTAGCAAACTTTACACCAAGATGATGGCAAATAAAATCAAACACTTACAGTGACTTTTTCTACCTATATTTATCAGTTAGCGAAGCCTACCAACTAACCATACGAATATCGCCAAGGTTCAGTTATTCTGACTAACACATAGAAACCGCCTCCAATAATCAATTATGACTGGTAAAATAAATTATTCTCTTCAGCATTAATGCAAAAATGAATACTTGGAAGAAGGCCCCTTTAGATCCAACCGTCGCCCAGTTTGTAGAGTGCTATTGGTTACTCGAGGTCAACTATGGAGAGATGGAAAGACCATCCCCCGTACTGATCCCAAACCCAAGCTGTCACTTGGTAATAACACCACCTGATGCCATTCATCATTATCAGTATGCAGATAAAAATCGAAGTAAGCTTGTGCCGCAAACCGGTTCGCATATTATTATGCCGTCGACACGGGCCCTGACACTGCTGGATGACAAGCAGGTACTGAGGCTCGGGATAAAATTCCTTCCCGGCGCACAATACCAACTCTTTGGCCTAGACGGTAAAACGACCATAAACCAGACATTTAATGATTTACCTGCCATTCATTCGCTGCTGCAACCCAAAGATCTCGAAGCACTTTTGCCGTTTAAAACAGATCAACACCGAGTTATAAAAGCATTAGATAACCATATTGCTGTCATCATCGGGCAGACAACCGAAGATCGCCACAGCCTGCTCGTAAACCAGGCCCTGCAGATCTTGGCGCACCAAGCAGCCCATGGCATCGAACATAAGTTAGCGTGTTCAAGAAGAACCCTGGAGCGATCATTTACCAAAGTCACCGGACTTACCTTAAAGCAATACGAACTGATGCTGAAACTCGACAAGTTATTGCTTTTTATCTACCAGCAGCCCGAAGAACAGCTGGATTGGGCCAGTATCGCCGCGCAGTTTGGCTTCAGCGATCAACCGCATCTGATCCGAATGCTCAAAAAGTCAATCGGTGAAACACCCGGCAGTTACCTCAATACGAGAAATCTCATCATCGATATCTATGGTGACTTTGAATCATCTTAAAATTGTCGTTTTTGTTCAATCATTGCTGCCGGGCCAGCGCTAAGATATTGCTATCAACAGCAAAGAAAGCACTTAAAAATGCAAAATCAAGATAAATACCAATTACTTAAGCAAGGTCATTCGTGCGCGCTGAACGACACATTGTCGGTTCGGCTGATTCAACAGAGTGATTTTGACGATATCGTTGAAATGCTAGGAAACCCGGCTGTAAACCAGTACCTGTATTTTGCCCCCTCTCCGGTTGAAGTCTATGAAGTGTTTTTCACACCGATTATTGAAAACACCCGGCAAGCCATCGCGAATAAGGAATGGCCAGACAGCCCGACATTGGTCATTCGGGATGCCGAAGGAACTTACATGGGAATGCTCGGTATAACCCCGGTTATGATGCTGGCAGGCAATTTCGAAGTGGGTCACCAGTTACCAGAGCACGCATGGGGACAGGGGATTGGCACGCTCGGTTGCCAGTTTGCAACGACACTGGCCTTTGAGCAGCTCGGGGCACATAAAGTCTGCGCAGACTGCTACGCCGGTAACTTTGGCTCGGTACGGGTACTTGAAAAAACAGGGTTCATTCTGGAAGGTCGCCAGCAAGACTACTACCGCCTCGAGAACGGGTTTGACGACCGGCTGTGGTTTGGCATAACCCTTGATCAGTTTAAAGTACAATACCCAAAACGACACCAAGGTTAATTCATCGTTAGAAGCTTCACTATTGTCAGAAGCAGCATTGGTAGAGATTGATTGCTGCTTCAGGTTGAGCCACACTAACCCGAGTTTCTCACTCAGTTAGGCAATCTTGTTATGCGTCTCGACGATCTCAAACTCTTCACATCCGTCGTTCAGCTCGGTAGCTTTAGCGCCGCGGCAAACGCGCTGGATCTTCCCCGAGCCAATGTAAGCAGGCGGATCGGCGAGCTTGAGAAACACCTGAATGCCCAGTTGTTTTTCCGTACCACCCGCAAGCTACGCCTTACCCAGCATGGCGAGGTGTACTACCAGGAACTGCTGAAAGTGGTTGAAGGGATCGAACGAGCCCAGGAAGCCATCGACAAACTGGACGACAGGCCTGTCGGCAAAGTCAAAATGGGGATCCTGCCTGACAGTGACGAAGCTATCCAGCCGATCCTGGCCGTCTTCCAGCAACAATACCCTGAGATTGAGCTGGATGTACGATTCAGCAGCAATAGCTACCATGACATCTATGAACAAGGACTAGATTTGGCCTTTCATGTCGGGCAGCTTCAGGACTCAAGCTACATTGCTCGCCGAATCACCGCCCTCAGCCGATTTCTGCTCGCCAGCCCAGGTTATATCGAGCAGCATGGTATGCCGGAGAGTGTTGATGATATCGCCAATCATCGCTGTATCTGTTATCGCTGGCCAGACGGCAGCCTTGAAGATACCTGGCATTTTACCGATAGCAACATCAAGGTATTTCCTAAACTCAGTAGCAACAGCACCAACTTTATCCGGCGCTCTATGATTGCCGGGCAGGGACTGGGTTTTTTACCCTTGCTGCTGGCTGTCAGTGCATTGGAAAGCGGCGAGCTTGTTCGGGTATTGCCTGACTATCAATCTAAAAATGAAGATCTGTGGTTACTCTACCCGGACCGTCACGGCGTTAGCCGGGCTACTCGACTGCTCATCGATCACTTGCTTACAGAGATCCCCAAGATCCTCTAGCTTTGTCACAGGTATTAACCTAATGCCAACCTGACATCTGCGGCGAGACGCAAAGAAACCGACTTATTGTCACGTTTTTCGTGACAGTATTTCGCACGCTTGCATGCATATCGCTAGCACACAAATCCCTACAATGGCTCCCAAATGACAGTGGGAGTCAATCATGAAACATTCATCACTCTTTCTTCTGGCCCCGTTAGCCGCTCTGGTGCTAACCGGTTGTACAGAAGCCCCGGCCAAGCTGGCCGACAAATCCCCTCGCCCGGTGCAGGTTATCGAACTGGGAGCAAACAGCCAACAGGGGATCAAACGCTTCTCCGGTGTGCTTGAAGCCGTAGACAGTGCCAACCTGGCTTTCAAGGTTCCCGGCACGATTGAGCAAGTGCTGGTCAGTACCGGTGACGCTGTTTCCAAAGGACAGGTTATCGCCCGACTGGATCCTCATGACTATCAGGTAACAGTCATGGAGCTGGAAGCTCGCCTGGAAGAGGCCAAGGCCGCCCAGGCACTAGCTGCCATTGAACTCAAGCGGGTAAAGCAGGCCACTGGCGACAACGCCATCGCTGCTGTCAACCTTGACCGGGCGCAAAGCGGATACAAGCGCAGTAACGCAATGGTAAAAGTGGTGCAGCAGAACCTGCAAAAAGCCAGGGATGCCCTGAGCTATACCGAGCTCAAAGCCCCTTTTGACGGAGTTATCGGCAAGCGATTCAACGAGCAATTTGAGCAGGCTGCCCCCGGTCTTCCGATGTTCACGCTACATCAACCAGAACAACTACAGGCTGTGATTGATGTTCCGGAGAGCCTGGCCTCGCAGGTCAGTCACGCCACCACAGCCACAGTAAGCTGGTACGGTGCAGAGCAAACGATACCCGCGCAGCTAACAGAAACCAGTACTTTACCTGATCCAATCAAGCAAACTTACACCCTCACCTATGTACTGGATAGCGATAACATCAGCCTGCTGCCCGGCAAGGCAATAGAGTTAGATATTACCTACGAACAAACCAAGGACAATTACTGCGTGCCTTATTCTGCCATTATCAGCTCCGATAATGGCACCGGCGTGTTCGTGGTGAAAAACGGTAAAGCGGTTCTTAGCCCTGTCGATATCCAGTCTGCTCATCGCGACCAGGCCTGTATTTCCGGCAATGTTCAGTCCGGAGACAAGCTAGTTACGGCCGGCGCCCATTACCTCGAACCCAACCAGTTAGTCGGTTCGACCCAAGTCGTTTCCGCGGTTCAATAGAGGTGATGCCAATGAATCTAGCTGAATTTGCTATCAAGCAACGGACCTTCGTCTCGTTCTTCTGCGTGCTGTGCATCATTGCCGGTACCCTCTCCTACTTCAAGCTGGGTAAGCTTGAAGATCCGTCGTTCACGGTCAAAAGTGCCGTCATCGTTACCTTGTACCCGGGGGCATCGGCCGCCGAGGTCGAAAAACAGGTAACCGACAAAATCGAAACCAAACTGCAGGAAATGGGGTCGCTGTGGAAGCTGCGTTCGCTCTCCCGCCCGGGCAGTTCGATGATTTTCGTCGACTTGCAGGAAGCCACCAACTCTAAAGAACTCCCCCAACAGTGGGATTTGCTACGCCGCAAAGTGGCTGATAGCAAGCTAACCCTGCCGGCGACAGCCCAGATCAGCATTGTTCAAGATGAGTTTTCGGAAGTCTACGGCATGCTGTTTGCCGTCTCCGGTGACGGTGTCGAACCCAGCCGGCTGCGCCTGTACGCCAAAGAACTGCAACGACGCCTGAAAACCGTTGAAGGGATCAAAAAAATCGAACTGCATGGCGTGCGAAATCAGGTCGTCAATATTGATTTGCCGGACGAGCGTCTAGCCGAATACGGCCTTTCTTCTGCGCAGGTACTCAACCAACTGGCCAGCCAGAACATGACCTATGATGCCGGTAGCTTCAAGGCCGGTATCGAACGAATCCGAATCGATCAGGGCAGTGAATTTACATCGCTAGATGATATCCGTAACCTGACCATCAGAGGCGGTGTCGGCAATCTTGGCAGCGGCCTGATCCGCCTGGGCGATATCGCCAAAATTTCAATGGGCTACCAAACTCCGGCGCTCTCTGAAAGCCGTTTCAACGGACTGGATGCCATTACCCTGGCGGTTAGCCCGGTTAATGGCATCAACGTTGTATCGCTGGGTGACTCGCTTAACGCTATCATCGCCGACTACCAGCAAGAGCTGCCTATCGGCGTCGATATCAACACTATTGCCTTTCAGCCGGAGGAAGTTGAGAAATCAATCAACAACTTCGTCACCAACCTGCTCGAAAGTGTCGCAATTGTGGTCGTGATCCTGTGGTTGTTCATGGGATTCAAGAGTGCACTGATCGTCGGTAGCAGCCTGCTTCTGACCATTCTGCTGACGCTGATCTACATGAAGCTCACCGCTATCGATCTCCAGCGGGTTTCACTGGGTACCTTTATCCTTGCGCTGGGTATGCTGGTCGATAACGCCATCGTGGTGACCGACATGATCATTGCCAAGCTGAATAAAGGGGTTGAACGTCTTAAAGCCTGCCGGGAAACCATTCAGGAAACGGCCATTCCGCTGCTGGGGGCGACCGTAATAGCTATCATGGGGGCAACCCCGGTACTGTTCTCGCAGACAGACTCCGCCGAGTTTGCCGTCTCGGTATTCTGGGTCATGTGTTCGTCACTCTTGCTTTCGTGGCTGGTCGCCATGACCGTCACCCCGTTGATGTGCTGGCTTTGGATCAAACCGAAACCATCAAACGCTGATACTAATGCAGCCGCCAAACCATCTCTCTACTACCGAGCGGTAAGCTTTACAGTGAGCAGTCCTCTAAAGACACTTACGCTCCTGATCCCGCTGCTGGCTATTACTGCCTTTGTTGTACCCAAAATATCGGTCAATTTCATGCCGAGCTCAGATCGGGCTATGGTCTTCCTTGACTACTGGCTGCCAAACGGTGCCCAGATTGAGCAAACCTCCGACGACATGAAGAAAATTGAAAAATGGCTACTGACACAGCCAGAAGTCTCGAACATCTCGACCTTTGTCGGTGCCAGCGCCCCGCGCTTCTCGGTAACTGTCGAGCCGGAGCCTTTTGATGCAAGCTACGGACAAATTCTGATCAACACCCGGGACTATGACTCAATTGTCGATCTGGTCGAACGTGGCGACCAGTGGCTGAAGACTGAGTTTCCGCATGCCGAACCACGCTTTCGTCCGTTGAAGCTGGCCACCAAGGATAAGTACAGTATCGAGGCGCGCTTCATCGGACCGGATCCTGATGTACTGCACCAGCTATCACAGCAAGCGCAGGAGGTACTGGCTGCTAACCCGCATACCAAGTACATCCGTGATGACTGGCGCCAGCAGAGCAAGGTACTGGTTCC
>NZ_JAKRFQ010000010.1 GCF_022347985.1 Photobacterium sp. OFAV2-7 | reverse complement strand
AAATGCACGTCCGTTTTCAGGTATAACTCTGTGATTCAAATTTCCCTTGGGTAAAAGTTCGTCCGGAGACAATCCTCAATGAAAAAGACTAAGATCGTATGTACGATTGGACCTAAAACTGAATCAGTAGAGATGCTAACTAAGCTGGCTAACGCTGGCATGAACGTTATGCGTCTTAACTTCTCGCACGGTGACTTCGCAGAGCACGGTCAGCGTATCAACAACCTGCGTGAAGTAATGGCAGCAACTGGCAAGCAACTTGCTGTTCTGCTTGACACAAAAGGTCCTGAGATCCGTACAATCAAGCTAGAAAACGGTCAAGACTTTTCTCTGGTTGCAGGCCAGGAGTTCACTTTCACTACAGACACTTCTGTTATCGGTAACCAAGACCGCGTGGCGGTAACTTACCCTGGTTTCGCTAAAGACCTGACTAAAGGCAACACTATCCTGGTTGACGACGGTCTGATCGAGATGGAAGTACTAGAAACAACTGAAACTGAAGTTAAGTGTAAAGTACTTAACAACGGTGACCTGGGTGAAAACAAAGGTGTTAACCTACCAGGCGTTTCTGTAAAACTTCCTGCTCTTGCTGAAAAAGACAAAGCTGACCTTAAGTTCGGCTGTGAGCAAGGCGTTGACTTCGTTGCTGCTTCTTTCATCCGTAAAGCAGAAGACGTAAAAGAAATCCGCGAACTGCTAAATGCAAACGGCGGCGAGAAGATCCAGATCATCTCTAAGATCGAGAACCAGGAAGGTGTTGATAACTTCGACGCTATCCTAGAAGCATCTGACGGTATCATGGTTGCTCGTGGTGACCTAGGTGTTGAAATCCCAGTTGAAGAAGTTATCTTCGCGCAGAAGATGATGATCGAGAAGTGTAACCGCGCACGTAAAGTGGTTATCACTGCAACTCAGATGCTTGACTCTATGATCAAGAACCCACGTCCAACTCGCGCAGAAGCGGGTGACGTTGCGAACGCAATCATGGACGGCACTGATGCAGTAATGCTTTCTGGTGAGTCTGCTAAGGGTAAATACCCAATCGAAGCTGTTACTATCATGGCTCAGATCTGTGAGCGTACTGATGCAGCTCTTAAAGCCGAGCTAGGCTCTCGCCTGGACAGCTCTCGTCTTCGCATTACAGAAGCTGTATGTAAAGGCGCTGTAGACACTTCTGAGAAGCTAAACGCACCACTAATCGTTGTTGCGACCGAAGCTGGTAAGTCTGCACGTTCTGTACGTAAGTACTTCCCAACTGCAAACATCCTAGCGGTAACAACTAACACTAAGACAGCTGCTCAGCTAGCACTGACTAAAGGTGTTACTCCTGTTGTTGTTGAATCTATCGACAGCACTGATGCTTTCTACGGCCGCGGTAAAGATCTTGCTCTTGAAACTGGCCTGGGCGCGAAAGGCGATATCGTTGTTATGGTATCTGGCGCGCTAGTACCTTCTGGTACAACTAACACTGCTTCAGTACACGTACTATAAGACGAATACTGAATCAAAAAAGGGAGCCCCTGAGGCTCCTTTTTTTTATCCCATCCAGCCAGCTTCCTCTCTCTTTCTCATACCGCCAGCCCGAACCGAAGGAAGATATTACCACCCAAGACCTGCACTTTGATTCACTTATCGATGCTTTTAGCTGTCAATAATGATCAATAACTTACCTCCATAGTATAAATCTGTAGTGATAAGCTGAAACGACTCACAGAACCAAGGGTTCGCTGTCGCCCCACTGGTTTTTCCGTCGTATACTCACTTTGTAGCAGATTCCCGCAAGGTATAATTCCGAACGACCAAACTCTATTCTGGCTACGATTGGATTGGCTGATGCTTTTTTACCAATTAAATTCAATCAGCTACTACTAATACCCCCTAGGCGGTAATGCCTAGTATAAAAAACAATAAAAAAATGAGGAACGCAGTGTCTAGTCCTACTTTGACCAACAAAGTCATGGAAATGATCCGACAAGATATCTTGCTCGGTGAACTGGCTCCGGGACAAAAGCTTGTTGTTGCTGACTTAAAAGCCCGTTATGACGTCGGTGCCTCCCCTATCCGGGAAGCACTGGTACAACTGTCGTGGAAGAAATATGTTATTTTTGCCCCTCAGAAGGGCTGTTGGGTCGCCCCCGTCTCTATTGCCGAGCTTGAAGAGCTATTTGAAACCAGCCAGCTTCTGTCTCAAGCCCTACTTGAGCGAGCGATGAAAAACGGCGATGAAGCTTGGGAGCTCAATATCCTGACCAGCTATCACAAACTCAGTCGAATCAACCCTGCAGACGCAGATGTCGATTTCAACGAATGGGAAAAACGCCATAGCGATTTCCATCTTGCCCTGCTGGAGGGAAGTCAGTCAACCGTGATGCTTGGGCTTTATCGTGATGTCTACGAGCAAATAGAACGCTATCGGCATATCTGGGTTAGCCAGACACGTCATTATGAGGAGCGTTACCATGATAACGGCGAACATGAAGCGATGATGAAGGCTGTACTCAGCCGCAATCACCATGAAGCGCAGGCGCTTCTAAGTACCCACTCACAACGTGCCATTGAGATGATCAAAACCTATCTGTAAGTACTTACTCTTCGTACTTATTCTTGCTTGCTAACACTCCATCATGACATCAGATCACCAGAAGATCTCTTTATGGTGAGTGTTTAGCAGCAGCACTGCCAACAAGAAGTACAGCGCACTGACATTAAATCCCAGCAAGAATAATCCAAGAGTGGTTAGCCTAACCAAAAATTTATTCACCATCGCCCCAACTCCTCTGCCACGCATGTTTCTCACCAAACTGTCCGCTATCGCTACTGCGACTTAAGTCGAAGGCGACAGCTGATATGACAGTTATGCGATAACTATCAGGCGGTAACTCTCAAGCAAGATAAGCCCTCGAAACCCAATATTTCATGCTATCACCTATTAGACTTTAGTCTAAGATACAGAGCCTTTCCGGGCAAACTACTACAGGCAGAGGCTGACCGACAGCCAAGTTTATGTCAGCTCCAAATAACACAAGCCCGGCTCAGGATTCCCGAGCCGGGCTTGATACAAAACAACTAACTGTCGTTAAGAACGTTAGGCTTTCAGTGCCCGTTCTCCGCGAGCAATACCAACCACACCGCTTCGTGCCACTTCAACAATTTCAGTAGCTTCAGCGACGGCTGAAATAAACGCATCCAGCTTGTCGCTGGTTCCTGCCAGCTGAATGGTGTAGATCTGGGTAGTCACATCGACAATCTGTCCCCGGAAAATGTCGGCAGTCCGCTTGACCTCTGCGCGAGCAAAGCCGCTGGCTTTCACCTTGACCAGCATCAGTTCACGCTCGACATGGTCCGTTTCGGTCACATTGCTAACTTTGAGTATATCAATCAGTTTGTGCAGCTGCTTTTCGATTTGCTCCAGCGCGGCATCATCTTCCACATTGGTGGTGATATTAAGCCTGGATAAGGTCGGATCATCGGTTGGCGCTACCGTCAGCGATTCAATGTTGTAACCTCGCTGGGAAAACAAGCCAACAACCCGTGATAATGCGCCCGATTCATTTTCAAGTAGTACTGATACAATCCTGCGCATTATGTTCTCTCCGTTTTGCTTAGCCACATTTCACTCATTGAACCACCACGAATCAGCATCGGGTACACGTGTTCGGTCTCGTCAACACTGATATCGATAAAGACCAGCTTGTCTTTCATCGCCAGCGCTTTTTCCAGCTCGCTTTCCAGTTTGTTCGGATCAGAAATTCGGACCCCGACATGGCCATAGGCCTCGGCAATGGCGGCAAAGTCAGGCACGGAATCCATATAAGAATGGGAGTGGCGTCCTTGGTAAATCATGTCCTGCCACTGCTTCACCATACCCAGGAAGCGGTTGTTGAGGTTGATGATCTTAACCGGGATGTCGTACTGCAGCGCCGTCGACAGCTCCTGGATGTTCATCTGGATACTGCCGTCACCGGTGACACAAACCACTTCGGCATCCGGCAACGCAAACTTCACGCCCATTGCAGCAGGCAGGCCAAAGCCCATGGTGCCCAGCCCGCCGGAGTTAATCCAGCGACGTGGCTTGTCAAACGGGTAGTACAGCGCGGCAAACATCTGATGCTGGCCAACATCGGATGCCACGTAGGCATCACCATCAGTCAGTTTATACAGAACTTCAATCACTTCCTGCGGCTTGATCCGCTCACTGCTCTTGTTATAGCTCAGACACTTGCGGGCACGCCAGGACTCGATTTCGCTCCACCAGCTATCAATCGCCTGCTCGTCGCTGGTATCACTCTGGTCATCAAGCAGCTTAAGCATGCTATTGAGTACTGTATCGGCCGAGCCGACAATCGGGATATCAACCGCGATTGTTTTGGAAATTGAAGACGGATCAATATCAATATGCATGATAGTGGCGTCAGGGCAGTACTTCTCGACGTTATTGGTAGTCCGGTCATCAAAACGCACTCCGATACCGAAGATCAGATCCGAATTGTGCATCGCCATATTGGCTTCATAGGTACCGTGCATTCCCAGCATGCCCAGGCAGTTCTTGTGCGAGCCCGGGAAGGCGCCCAGCCCCATCAGAGTATTCACAACGGGAATGTTCAGCGATTCGGCAAGCTTCAGGATCTGCTCGCCGCAGTCAGACATGATCGCACCACCACCGACATACAGCACCGGCTTCTTGGCTGCCAGCAAGGCTTTGACACCGCGCTTGATCTGCCCTTTGTGACCCTGGGTCGTCGGGTTGTACGAGCGCATCGCAATCGACTCGGGGTACTTATAGGGGTAAGTTTCAGCTGGGTTCAGCATGTCTTTAGGGATATCGATAACAACAGGGCCCGGTCGGCCGCTGGATGCGATGTAGAATGCTTTTTTGACGATATCCGGGATATCTTCAGGATTTTTAACGAGGAAGCTGTGCTTGACGACCGGGCGGGAGATCCCCACCATGTCGCACTCTTGGAAGGCATCATTGCCAATCAGGTTACTCATTACCTGGCCGGAAAAAACAACCATTGGAATAGAGTCCATGTAGGCTGTCGCAATACCGGTAACCGCATTGGTTGCGCCGGGACCGGAGGTAACCAGCACCACCCCGACTTCACCCGTTGCACGGGCATAACCATCGGCCATGTGTACTGCAGCCTGTTCGTGACGGACGAGAACGTGTTCAATATCGCTTTTCTCATGCAGGGCATCGTAGATATCAAGCACCGAGCCGCCAGGGTATCCGAAGATATGTTTTACGCCTTGATCGATCATCGAGCGAACGATCATGTCAGCGCCGGACAACATTTCCATATTTCTTGCCTCCAGGTCGCGTATATCATCCCATATAGCTAATTCTCCGACCCCAACCAAGTGATTGTTGCCTGCTCAATGCCGTAAACCGCAGGAGTCAGTGACGCGTTTACAGAAAGAGACAGTATGGGTAGCACAATCGCCTTGTTGTGGCCGGACTTTTAGGTGTTTACACCACATCAATTAGCTATACGGGCTGATATAACATAGTTAGGGCTTATTTTTAGCCTAAATTGAAATCATGTTTACTACTTCATGCTATGTGAGCCGCCGCCTGCCATAACAAACAACGGTAACCCGCAACAACTGTAACGCTTTTTTATCAATCAAGTCTATTGGCTAAAAGCAGTTCACATTATTCCTCTGCAACACAGTGAAATACGCCAGCTTCCTTCGGTGTGAGACCTATGCAATAGAGATCATGGACTGGATATAAGCTAACAATGAGAAGATTCATCTTAAGAAAAAAGGAAAAAGAAGGGAAAACCAGTAGCACTCTTAGCGCAGTCACACTTGGCCCCGAAATGCGCACAAGAATAACAGCGGTGAAAAAGCACAAAAGGAGCCAGAAGGCTCCTTTTGATTGAGGGTGATAAAGTGGCTAAGGGTGACAAAGCGGTATTAGTGGTGTCTCACCGACTTCTTATGGCTTTCTTCATACATCCGCTCAATTTCCTGATGGTAGCGGTCCTGGATCACCTTGCGTCGCAGTTTCTGCGTCGGGGTCAGTTCCCCCTTATCCATCGAGAATGCGATCGGTAACAAGGTGAACTTTTTCACCTGCTCGAAACGGGCCAAATCCTTCTGCAGTTCAACTACTCGCTTCTCTATCAGCTCCACGATCTGGCTGTGCTTGACCAGTTCAAGGCGATCCTGGTATTTGATGTTAAGCTCGCGAGCATGCTCTTCCAGCGTCTCGAAGCAAGGAACGATCAAGGCTGAAACAAATTTACGCGTATCGGCAATCACAGCGATCTGCTCGATGAAGTGATCTTTACCAATGGCCCCTTCAATCACCTGCGGCGCAATATACTTACCGCCCGATGTTTTCATCAGCTCCTTGATACGATCAGTGATAAACAGGTTACCCGCTTCATCGAACTCACCGGCATCACCCGTTTTCAGGAAGCCGTCTTCGGTGAAGTTCTTGGCGGTCTCTTCCGGCATCTTGTAATAACCGCGCATAACCATCGGGCCGCGGACCAGAATCTCGTTATTGTCACCAATTTTTACTTCGGCACCCGGCATCGGTATCCCGATAGAGTCCGGGTTAAAACACGTGTCGTCCCAACAGGAGACTGTCGCCGTGGTCTCGGTCATGCCATAGCCCAACTTGACGTTGATGCCGATAGCATGGAAAAAACGGCCGATACTGGCATCCAGCTTGGCACCACCACACGGCATAAACTTGATCTGGCCACCGAGAATTTCACGCAGCTTCGACAACACCAGCTTGTCTGCCAACTTGTAGCTCTGCTTGAGTATCAGCGAAGGTTTACGCTGCTCCTGACGACACAGAGCCATCCGCGCGCCCATATTCACCGCCCAGGTAAAAATGACCTTGCGATGGAAAGGTGCTCTCGCCACCTTGTCGTGAACCGCCGAATAGATTTTTTCATACACCCGCGGTACTGCAGACATTACATTGGGCTTCACCTCTACCAGGGTTTCTTTCAGCTTATTGGTATCTGACAGGTAGCAGTTTACGCCGCCACGGTGCAGTACATAGAAGGTCCAGGCACGCTCGAAAACATGAGAAAGCGGCAGGAAGCAAAGGGAAGTATCGCCCTCGTCCAGAGCAAGGTTTGTATCATGGCCTTCAATCTGTGAACCGACGTTGGCATAATCCAGCATAACCCCTTTCGGCGTTCCTGTTGTCCCCGAGGTATAAATCAGAGTCAGCAGGTCGTCCATTGCCGTCTGATCCAGCCTCTGTGCCAGTTCAACCTCCCCCCCGGCAGAAGACTGACCGGAAAAGTCGCTATAGCGGCAAACTAACGGGTGATTGGCGAGCTCAACATCGTCAGACATAACGACAATACGCTCTAGCAAAGGACATTCGGCAGCAACCTCAAGCGCAGCGTCATGCTGGGCCTGCTCGCCGACGAAAAGAATACGGATATCGGCATTGTTGATAATATATGCTGCCTGCTGCGGCGTACTGGTCGGGTAGATAGGCACCGTCACACAACGGTTATACAGGGCTGCAAAGTCTGCAATGGTCCAGCGCGGCATGTTATTTGAGAAAATACCGACCTTGTCCTGGACATTCAGCCCCTGGCTAAGCATTGCCAGGGCGAGTTGGTGGATCTGCTCACCAAACTCGGTCCAACTAATATCCTGCCACTGGTCCCCGACCTGATGACGCAATGCCACCCGATCACCCAAGCGGGCAATCTGGGTACGAATTCGATTTACGATATGAAAATCACGTTTAGCCATAACTACTCTGCCATTTTGGCTTACACCTGTAAGCCTATTAGAGATAGCGAAGTCTACAGTCGACACCAGAAAAGGCAACTCAAAAGCGTTATATTTTATTTTTTATGTCGTGGCGATCCCAGTCCCTATCCCTGTCGGTACAGGCCTGATACGAGTTATTAAAAGAAATAATACAAAGTGTAAGAAATTATGGCCGCCGGGCAGGAGGCAGGGCCCGGCGATCACAAGAAGCCAGCAGGCGCTGGCTTCTTAAACAGTGGTTAATTGTGGTTAGTACGAGCTGTCACCACAGACATTCAGCAATTGATCACGCATCCAGATATGGCCTTTGTCCTTTTGAGACGACTCATGCCAGCTCAGGTAACCGCAGATTTTTGCCGATTCAAACGGTAACGGTAGAACTTTCAGCTGTTGCGCCTGGGGAGCCGATTCTGCCAACCAGCGCGGCATCACAGCGATCAGCTCAGACTGGCCTGCCACATACATGATGTTGCTCAAACTAGCACCCTGATAGGCTTCATGGTACGAGTTGTGCTGGTTATAAATATGATCCGCAAACAGTTTTACGCCCGGAATCGATTTCAGCACAGCGTGTTTCTCAGCGGCAAATTCTGCCTCGGAGATCGTATCGCCAAGACGTGGATGGTTACCGGCCGCGACAACAACCAGCTCGTCACTGAACAGTTCAGTACTGCAGAAACCCGGTTCGTCAAAACGCACATAGTCAATCACAAAATCCACTTCCTGATAGCGCATCTTCTGGGCAAGTTCGGCATCCAGTTCCGCTTCAAGCTGCATACGCAGATTCGGTGCCTGCTCGGCAACATTGCTCAAGATGCGTGGTGCAAAACGCATATCCGACGGGCTGCAAATCGCCAGCTTGAAAGTACGGTTTGACGTCTCCGGTGAAAAGATAGAAGACGGCAATTCATTTTTTACCAATTGGAGAGCCTGGCGTACCGGACCGAACAACTGCTTTGCTCGCTGGGTCGGCTGGATCCCGCGACCATGACGGATAAACAACTCATCATTGAACATCACTTTCAAGCGTGCCACTGCGTTACTAACCGCCGGCTGTGACATACCCAGATTATGGGCTGCACGGGTAATGTTTTGCTCTTGCATCACTGCATCAAAAACCGTCAGAAGGTTCAGGTCAACACTTCTTAGATTTGACTCCATTCTATAGCTATCAGTTGGGTGAATAGATGAAGTTTTTCGCGTCATATTTTGCCTCTACTTGAATTAAATTTGGGGCAAAATCCGTTATGCCACCGCTGAATAAAAGAGCGTCTCCTCTGCTCCTACCACTGTCCCCCTGTTCGGGATGCGGCCAGTATTATTCAAATAGATTGACGAAACCAATAGGCGAAAGTCAGCAAATGTAAAGACTTATAAGCAAATACTAAAATTCAGAATACAAACCAATAAAAATCAAACACTTAATACCGTTATAAAAAGTTATAAAATCTCTATAAATTAAATAAAGGCGCAATTATAAGCAAAAAATGACGCCTTATTGAGCAATAATTCACCACAAGTATCAGGGTTAAAAAGCACTTTCACCGCTTATCAATAAGTCCCAGTGATTGAAAATAAGCGCCTCTCGGTTTCATGAGATGAGTCAAACTCGACCATTAAATCATTCACCAAATCGGGAAACTCAACCTGCTGCCAGAGCTGCTGCCATAATTCATCACAGTGATACCAATCACCGGCGATAACCCAACGTGCAATCGCCTCGGCAACATCCGGGATTTTCACCATTCCTGCAGCATCCATATCTAACCATTGACGGACAGCGGAAGGGTCAAGATGCACCATCGACATCGCCAATCCCATTTGCTCCAGCGTGGCCACATTACTCTGCTGCTCGTACTGTCCCTGCAGCGGCTTGAGCAACAACTTTTTCCCCAGTCCGATGGCTTCAGACGGTAACTCGAAACCGCCATTAGCAATCACTCCGGCACAGCGTTGCAAGCGATGATGAAAGCTTTCCCGGTTTAATGCCCTGACGCTAATATTTTCCAGCTCCTGATCATCGCTGACGGCAGGGTGATAACAATAAAAGTGCTGCTGAGAAAAGCGAGACAGCAAAGCTAGTACCTTGCCCAGTTCTTCAAATGGGAGATAGACCAATACACTGCCATCACTGCCAATATGGCTGCTGTGGGTTGTCGGCACAATCGGCGGCAGGATCATATGCCCGAAGTGGTGCCAGTGCAGACCTAGCTGCTGTGAGGTAGGAGCAAAATAGCGGGTGATCAGGCGATCGCTCCACCCTTCCCCCATTTTGGGTACCGGATGCAGGAAGGCGCTCTGGTGGCTGATCCCGATACTATGTACCTGCTGCCTCTTGGCCGCCCATGCCGTTACCGGCTCAAAATCATTCAGTACGACATCATACCGGCTCAAATCCAAGGCCTTCACATCCTGCAGGAACTTGGCCGGATGATTTTGTGTCACGGTTTTCCATTGGTTGAGCTGACCGTTTTCAGTAACAAACGTCAGCCCGCGACGAGTCTGAAAGTTCCCGAAACAGGCCATGTCAAAATGGTGCTCCGGCGGCCGGCCGGAAAACAGATAGTCCACCTCGACACCTAGCTGGCTAAAGGCCCTCGCCATTTCCCGGGCCCTGGAAATATGGCCATTGCCAGTACCTTGTACGCCGTAAAGTATCTTCATAATATCCCCTGAACCAAGTCGAAGCAGATCAGTCCGAGCAGCGCGCCCGCCACAATATCACTAATGAAATGCACCCCGAGCAGTACCCGAGATAATCCGATAAGCACAGCCCACGGCCACACAATCCATGCCACAGCTGGATAAATCGCCGAGATAAGCGAAGCCATGATGAATGCAGCCGCTGTGTGGCCAGAAGGGAGACTGTATTTATCGGAAGGTTTAATAAAGCTCGGCAGATGGCTGGGCCGACTGCGCTTGAAAGAGTTCTTTAGCAGCCAATAAATCGGCAACTCGATTAAAAATGCCAGCAAACCAAGTGCCAGTACCTGACTGCCTTGCTGCTCATCGGCTAGCCATACCGTCATGCCGAAAACGGCATATAACGGACCGTCTCCCGAACGAGAAACCGCCCGGCTCATAGTGGCCACCTGATGATTAAACCGGTGGCACAGGCAAAGAGTGGAGAAAGCATTATCAAAACGCTGTATCGGTGCGAGAACGGCCATCATTGAGTCCTTCACTGATTAAATTATCGTCAGACTAAAAAAGCGAGATGACAATGCCGTGACGTTTTCAAGGAGGCTCAATGACAAATTATGCTTGCAGACACCCAGCTAATAAAAACGGGGCCATTGGGCCCCGTTTCATTTTGTTATGGCAATACCTTAGTTAGGCAGGCACGAGCTCTTCATGCTTTCGCACCAGGTTGAAGTCGGCCAAAATGGCGTAGGCCGCCGGGATCATAAACAACACCAGCAAAGTCGAGGTAAAGATCCCGAATACTATCGATATCACCAGCGGCTGGATCACCTGGGCCTGCAGGCTGGTTTCCAGCAGCAGTGGCAATAACCCGGCCGCTGTGGTCAGAGAGGTCAGGAACACGGCCCGAAAACGCTCCCGGCTTGCCTTGACCACGGCATCATGCACACTGTCACCGTCATCAACATGATGACGGATATACTGCACCAGCAAGATAGAGTCATTGACAACCACCCCGGCCAGGGAGACGAAGCCCATGATACTCGGCATACTCAGGGCAAAGCCGAGCAGCCAGTGCCCCCAGAAAACCCCTATCAGGGCCAGCGGGATCGCCAGTAGCACCACGAACGGCTCCAGGTAGCTTCGGAACTGGTAGCTGAGGATCACGAACACCCCGAAAATACCCAGCATAAAGCCAATCCCCATCGACTGGCCGGTTTGCGCCGTATCTTTGGCCTCGCCTTCAAAATCAAACCGCAGCCCCGGGTAATTCTGCTGCAGTTCGGGCATCAGGCGTTGACGGAACTGGCGGGTAATTTCTGTCGAGCTGATCTTACTACTATCGAGATCGGCAAACACACTCAGTGTCCGGAGCCCGTTGATCCGCTGAATACGGACAAAGTTACGCTGATATTCCAGCACGGCAACGGAGGCCAGCGGGATCTGGCTGCCATCGCCCAGGATCACTGGAAAGCTTGCCAGCGTCTGGAGGTTGGCTGCCTCCTGCTTGTCAAAACGCACCTCAACTTCGATGTTTTCCGGGCCGATCTGAATTTCATCAGCGGTCTGGCCAAAATAGGCAGCCCGCAACTGAGAAGCAATCATCTGGCCGTCGATACCAAAGCTTTCAGCACCCGGGCGCAGTTTGACCAGCACCTCCTGCTTGCCCATCCGCATATCATCCAGCACGCCGGATACACCGTCAAACTCATTCAGGAACTGCTGCAGCTCAATCGAAGCACCTTTGAGCATCTCGAGGTCATCATGCTGCATGCGAATTTCGACCGCCCGGCCTCCCGGCCCGACCATCGGCTGCTTGAAAACCATAGAGACCGGCGCAGCAATTACCCCGACCTCCTCACGCCAGTCAGCAATGAACTCATCGATCAGGCTGTTGCGCGATTCAGCTCCCAGCATATCCAACCGCACCGTGGCAACATGCGGACCGTTTTCATCGGCGTCGGCATTAAAGTTATATTGCGCGGTAATATGCTCGACCAGCGTCTGCCCGCCTTCCTGCTCGTCACTCCACTCACGGTTAAGCTTTTCTGCCGCCGCGACAATTTTATCGACAACCAGCTCAGTCTGCGCCAGCGAGGCCCCCGGCGGCAGGATCACCCTGGCTTCGGCAATATCGCCATCCAGTTCAGGGAAACCGACAAATTTCAGCGCGCCACCGGCAAGCAGGGAGACAGAAATCATCAACATGGCAATCACACTACCCAGAAACAGGTAACGCCAACGCACCACGGCATCCACCGCGGTCACCAACTGGTTGTTACGAAATGCCTCGAAGCGTTTGAGAAAACGGGCCTTGAACGCCAACGGCGGCCGTTCATGTTTGCCACTCATCTTCTGTTTTTGTAGTGAATGGCTAAGATGGTTCGGCAATATCAAAAAGGCTTCGAACAGGCTGATGGTCAATACCAGGATCAGTACCATAGGGACCACTTTGAGAACGGCCCCCATTTCTCCTTCCAAAAACAGCAAGCTGCCAAAGATACATACCGTCGTCAGATAGGAAGAAAGGACGCCGGGGAAGACTTTTTTCACCCCTTCGGAGACGGCATCAGGTATCGATAGCCCCCGCTCGAGATGAGCGGCAATCGACTCGGCGATCACAATGGCATCATCCATCATGATACCAATCGCCATCAGCAGGGCGACCAATGACATGATGTTGATCGACAAGCCAAGGCCTGCCATCAGGAACAGGCTGCCCAGGAAGGCCACCGGCAACCCAGCGGCAACCCAGAACGAATAACGGAAAGTGAAAAACAGCCACATGGTGGCAAATACCAGCACCACCCCCTGCCAGCCGTTTTTCACCATCATGGTCAGACGGTCCCATAATACCGAGGAAATATCGTTGGTGAGGTTAAGCGTGACGCCAGTCGGCGCTACCAGGTTCTCGTCCTCGACAAACTGCACCACCCGCTCTTTGATCCGCAGAGCATCATCGGCCTTGTTTTTGCTGATCTTCAGCAGGGCCGAAGGCCGGCCGTCGAACAGCACTTTCTGTTCATCCAGCTCAAAACGATCGGTAATGGTCGCAATATCCCCCAGCCGCAGCAGGGCCCCTTCGCTATCGGCACCGATCACAGTACTGGCCAGAGTATCCGGGGTGATCTTCTGCTCGTCGAACCGGATCAGCAAGTTCTTCTCTGCCAGCTCAATATTCCCGCTCGGTAACTTCAAGTTCTGACGCGACAGGCGATCAGCGACATCACCAACACTGAGGCCCAACTGGCGCAACGGGGCTTCTTTCAGCTCCACCCGGAGCTGATGATCAGAAAAACCAGCCACTTCAACCAGGGAAACGCCGTAATCCAGCTTCAGCTTACGTTTCAGTTGTTCGGCATAGGCTTTCAGATGCGGCCAACTGGTGTCGGCACTAATAGCCACATCGACGACCGGCTCGTTCCAGTCCAACTCGCGGACAATCGGCGACTCAATTTGAGTCGGGAAGTCATTGATTGCATTGATTTGGGTCTGGACATCCACCAGCATTCGCGACACCACATCACTGCCGGTCAACTTGAGGATCAGCGACGCCGAACCCTCGACAGCCTCACACCGGGTCTCCTCGATATTGGCCAGCCCGTCAACCGCATCTTCCATTCGCATACAGATACTCTCCTCGACCTCTTGCGGCGAAGCACCCGGATATACGACCGATGCAATAATGTAGGGCGGTGAAAATTCTGGAAAAGTTTCACGTTTGATCTGCGGCAGGGAAACCATACCGAAAATCAGCAGGGCCAGCATCAACAGGTTGGCCGCTGTCGGATGACGAGAAAAATAGCGGATCATAACGCAGGCTCCTCATCCTTCTGGCCTGTACCGGCATTGTCCTGCTGACTCGCCTCTGTCACCGCCTGGCCGTTTCGTGTAACCACCTGCAGCGCCATTCCGGAAACCGCCGGCAGCAGGTCATTGACCACAAGCTGCTGTCGGGATGATAACTCACCGGCAATAGCGACCTTGCCAGCCCGACGGAACAGAACGGTAACCGGCTGGATCTGCAACGTATTGTTCTCTGCAACCAGATAGATTTTATCACCATGCAGCGCCCGCTCCGGGATCACCCAGTGGGCATTATCCTGACCGGACAACCGGGCCTCGACAAACATGCCGTTCACCAGTGGCGGCGCATCTTCCGGAGAGAGCTGGCTGTAATCCTGATCGACTTCGAGGATCACCCCGACCGTGGCCTGGTTGGCACTGACGGTATCGCTGATCCTCGTCACCTTTGCCGGCCACTGTTGCAGGAAATTCCCGCTGGAAAGCTGGATACTCGCCGTTAAATCAAGCTGATCTGCCCGCGGGCGACCGTCGGCATGTGCCGTATACTGGGTCAGGCTAGACGCCAGCACTTGCATATCATGGAGTGCCACCTGGGCATCGATTTCCACGGTATCGATCCCATGGGCAATCACCATACTCTGCTGGGTATTAACCACCTGATTCTGCTCGATATCAACACTGGAGATACGGGCATCCATAGGCAGAGTGATCACGGTTTTTTCCAGCGAGCGTCTGGCCTCGGCAACCCGTGACTGGTTCACTTCCAACTGTGCAACAGTGACTTTGCGTTCATTCGGCAGCACAATCAGCTGATTCTCGATATCCTGAACCACTTTCTGGCTAGCAAGGGTATTTTGCAGCTCTAAGTCGACGGCAGACTGTGACGTTAACCCCTTGCCACGCAGCTCTTTCTTGCGGGTCAGCTCTTTTTGGCTGATAGCCAAGCGGTTCTTCTCAATTTTCAGTGTCGTTTTCAGGTTTTGCTCTTCCTGGGCCAGTTTGGCTAGCTGAGCATGACTTGAACTGACATCGGCTTCTGCCTGGGCCAGGCGCAATTCATAATCCAGCGGATCAATTTTCAGCAAGGTTGTACCGGCATCCAGTACCCGGCCTTTTTCCAGCCCGGGATGGCGATACACCACCTTGCCGGACACTTCGGCAATGGCCTGCCACTCCACTTTGGGTTTCACCCGGCCAAACCCGGTCACCACAGGGGCCAAAGGCAGCTGTTGCAAGCTAATCACATCAACCGGCCGCGCCTTGTTCAACACTGGCTTCACTGCCGGGGTCGAGCGCAGATTAATCGCCAGCGCCAACACAGCTACACCAACCAATATCGCCGGTAAAATCAACAATTTTCTACTGAGCTTCATCATTGGTACGATCCCCCTGCGCTAAAATACCGTGAAGCAACACATCGACATTATGATCAGCCAGCTCCATCAGCCATTCTTCATTCAATTCTATTCCCTGGATTCCAAGCAGAGCCGGCGGGGCCAGAAACGGAAATACCATCATACTGATAAAGGTCATCCTCGCCTTTTTCGGTGACACATCGTCACGCAATACCCCGGCCAGGCCCATCTTATTAAACATCAGATCTTCAGCCGGAAAAGTGATCTCGTTGAATATCTTCTCCATAGCGCGCCGCTGCAGGTCACCCGGCTCCATCATCATCGTACGTACGATCAATTTCGGCAGATCAGGACTGGGAGCCATGATCCGATAATAGGTCCGCATCAGATCGCCCACACTGTCCACATCACCGATATTTATCATCCGCTGTAACTGAGCGCGGATCGGCTCCAGTGTTTCACGCAGCATGGTCTCAAACAGGCCAGCCTTGTTCTCAAAGTAATAACGGATCAGCGCCACATTAACATCAGCCCGGGACGCAATCATCCGAGTCGATACTTTGCTGTAGGGAAGGGCGACAAAGAGCTTCCTCGCCTCTGTTATCAATCTCTCCCGCGCATCAGAATCCCCGCTGGGGCGACCTGCTTTTCCAGACATAATTCCTTCTATCGTTCACGTAAAATTAATCATCTGATTAATAATTTACTTCATACTTCTGCCTTGGCTGTAACGAATTTATTCACTCCAAATTAATCATTTGATTAATTTTATATCAGCAAGAAATTTCTGCCGTGCGTACCCTCTCGCTATCTGGCTGTTAACAAACATAACACGCTAGTGAATAAGCCAGCACAATACCCTTTCACCCAATATTCACATCAACGATATCCGCAGCCATCATGCCCTTATATTCCCAAAAGAATAATTTCATTGTTTTTCATATAAATAGCCATATGTGAGAAATAAATATTCAATTAGTGGTTGACGTTTAACCTGTCTATTTGGTATTCATTTGTTAATCAACTTTGTGGATATCATTTAAAAAATGAAAAAACGTTTCTCTCTACTCCTTAGCCTCCTCCTTATCGTGAAAAATTCGCGCGGGTAGCTGATGGGTGAGAAACACCACCAAGAATTCTAAAAAACCCGCGCAGAAAGCGCGGGTTTTTTTATATAACAGAGCCAGCGCAAGCGGATGCAGACAATGCCTAGACAGGCAGGCCAACATAAGGAAGAAGCAATGAAAGATCAGGTCATTATTTTCGATACCACTTTGCGCGACGGTGAGCAGGCACTTTCCGCCAGCTTGACGGTAAAAGAAAAGCTGCAGATTGCTTATGCCTTGGAACGGATGGGCGTGGATGTAATTGAGGCCGGGTTTCCGATTTCCTCACCGGGCGATTTTGAATCGGTACAGACTATTGCCAAACACATCAAAAACAGCCGAGTCTGCGCCTTGTCCCGTGCTGTTGCCAAAGACATTGATGTCGCCGCCGAATCCCTAAAAGTTGCCGAAGCCTTCCGAATCCACACTTTCATCTCAACCTCCACCATCCATGTTCAGGACAAACTGCGCCGCAGCTATGACGATGTGATCGAGATGGGTGTTGCCGCCGTCAAACGTGCCCGCAACTATACCGACGATGTCGAATTCTCGTGCGAAGATGCCGGCCGTACCCCGATTGACAACCTGTGCCGGATGGTCGAGGCCGCTATCAATGCCGGAGCCAATACCATCAACATCCCGGATACCGTCGGCTACACCCTGCCGAACGAATTCGGCGGCATTGTCTCCCAGCTGTTCGAACGTGTACCTAACATCGACAAGGCCGTTATTTCGGTTCACTGCCATGACGATCTGGGCATGTCCGTCGCCAACTCAATGGCTGCCGTCCAGGCCGGTGCCCGTCAGGTAGAAGGCACCATCAACGGTATCGGTGAACGCGCCGGTAACTGTTCGCTGGAAGAAATCGCGATGATCATCAAAACCCGCGCCGACTTCCTGGGTGTCCATACCAACATCAAGCACGACGAGATCCACCGTACCAGCAAGATGGTGAGCCAGCTTTGCAACATGCCTATCCAGGCCAACAAAGCCATTGTCGGCGCCAATGCCTTCAGCCACTCCTCGGGGATCCACCAGGACGGCATGCTGAAGAACAAAAATACCTACGAGATCATGACACCCGAGTCGATTGGTCTTAAGAATCAGGCGCTGAACCTGACCAGCCGCTCCGGCCGTGCCGCCGTGAAGAGCCACATGGACACTCTGGGCTATACCGAGAACGAATATAACCTGGACGAATTATATGCCGACTTCCTGAAGCTGGCCGACCGCAAGGGCCAGGTATTCGACTACGATCTGGAAGCCCTGATGCACTTTGCCAACCTGCGCGAGGAAGATGACTTCTTCAAGCTGAACTATCTGAGTGTTCAGTCTGGCAGCGTAATGGCAACCACCAGCATCAAGCTACAGTGCGGCGAGGAAGAAAAATGCGAAGCCGCTGTCGGTAACGGGCCGGTTGACGCACTGTATCAGTGTATCTACCGCCTGACCGGCTACGATATCGTGCTGGACAAGTTCGACCTGACCGCCAAAGGCGAGGGTGAGGACGGACTGGGACAGGCCGATATTATCGCCAACTACAAAGGTCGCAAGTACCACGGTACGGGCCTGGCCACCGATATTGTCGAGGCATCGGGGCAGGCACTGCTTCATGTGATCAACAGTATTCATCGCGCCGATCAAATTGCAGAACTTAAACAAAAATCCCATATGGAGACAGTATAACCATGGCAGGTACATATAAGATTGCCGTTCTACCGGGTGACGGTATTGGCCCAGAAGTCATGCAGCAGGCACACAAGGTGCTAGATGCTGTACAGGAAAAGTTTGGCTTTACCCTGGAGAGCAACGAATTTGATGTCGGTGGTATTGCCATCGACAACCATGGTTGCCCGCTACCCGACTCGACGCTGAAAGGCTGTGAAGACGCCGATGCGATTTTGTTTGGCTCTGTCGGCGGCCCGAAGTGGGAGCACCTGCCACCAAACGATCAGCCTGAGCGCGGTGCCCTACTGCCGCTGCGCAAGCACTTCCAGCTGTTCTGCAACCTGCGCCCGGCGCAGATCCACAGTGGCCTGGAAAACTTCTCGCCGCTGCGTGCCGATATATCAGAGCGTGGTTTCGATATTGTGGTGGTGCGCGAGCTAACCGGCGGGATCTACTTTGGCCAACCGAAAGGCCGCGAAGGCGAAGGTCCGGAAGAGAAAGCCTTTGATACCGAGGTATACCACCGTTACGAAATCGAACGTATCGCCCGTATTGCCTTCGAATCGGCCCAGCTACGTAACAAAAATGTCTACTCGATTGACAAGGCTAATGTACTGCAGAGCTCTATCCTATGGCGCGAAGTGGCCGAGGAAGTTGCCAAGGACTACCCGGATGTCACCCTGAACCATATGTACATCGACAACGCGACCATGCAGCTGATCAAAGATCCGTCGCAGTTCGACGTCATGCTGTGCTCGAACATCTTCGGCGACATCATCTCCGACGAGTGTGCGATGATCACAGGTTCAATGGGGATGCTACCGTCAGCAAGCCTGAACCAGAACAAGTTCGGCATGTACGAGCCAGCCGGCGGCTCGGCACCTGATATTGCTGGCAAGAATATTGCCAACCCGGTGGCACAAATCCTCTCTGCCGCTCTGATGCTGCGCTACAGCCTGGGTGAAGAGCAGGCCGCCCGCGCTATTGAGCAGGCCGTATCACAGGCTCTGGAAGCTGGCGAGCTAACCGCCGATCTGGCCGGTGATGCCCCGGCACTGAGCACCAGCGAAATGGGCGACAAGATTGCCGCCTACATCCGCCAAGCATAAAACGAACGAGGAGCAATCGAGCAATGTCAAACACCGAAGCAAAAGCGCCAAAGACGCTTTATGAAAAAGTATACGATGCCCACGTTGCCGTCGAGGCGGAAGGCGAAAACCCGATCCTGTATATCGACCGCCACCTGGTACACGAGGTGACCTCGCCGCAGGCATTTGACGGGTTACGCGAAAAAGGCCGAAAGGTTCGCCAGATCGGCAAAACCTTCGCCACCATGGATCACAATGTCTCGACCCAGACCAAGGACATCAAGGCCTCTGGCGAAATGGCCCGAATCCAGATGGAGACCCTGGCCAAGAACTGCGAAGAGTTCGGCGTCACCCTGTATGACCTGAACCACAAATACCAGGGCATCGTGCATGTGATGGGGCCGGAACTGGGTATTACCCTGCCGGGCATGACCATCGTTTGTGGTGACTCACACACCGCGACCCACGGCGCTTTCGGCTCACTGGCTTTCGGCATCGGCACCTCGGAGGTCGAACACGTTCTGGCTACCCAGACCCTGAAACAGGCCCGTGCCAAGACAATGAAAATTGAAGTCAAGGGCAAGGTCGCTGAAGGCATCACCGCCAAAGACATCGTACTGGCGATCATCGGCAAAACAACAGCAGCCGGCGGTACTGGCTATGTGGTCGAGTTCTGCGGCGAGGCGATTACCGATCTGTCAATGGAAGGGCGCATGACCGTCTGTAACATGGCAATTGAACTGGGTGCCAAGGCCGGTCTTATCGCCCCGGATCAAACCACCTTCGACTACATCAAGGATCGTAAGTTCTCCCCTGCCGGCGAAAACTTCGAGGCTGCAGTCGAGTACTGGAAGACACTGAAAAGTGACGACGACGCCATCTTTGATGCCGTTGTCACCTTAGATGCCAAAGACATCAGGCCACAGGTTACCTGGGGCACCAACCCGGGTCAGGTGATTGCCGTCGACGAGCCAATCCCTTCACCTGATGATTTCAGCGATCCGGTCGAGAAAGCCTCGGCAGAAAAAGCCCTGGCCTATATGGGACTGGAAGCGGGCAAAACGCTGTCCGATTTCAGTATCGACAAGGTTTTTATCGGCTCGTGCACCAACTCGCGCATCGAGGATATGCGTGCCGCAGCGGCCGTGGCTAAGGGACGCCAGGTAGCCCCAAATATCCAAGCACTGGTTGTTCCGGGCTCTGAGCAGGTCAAAGCACAAGCCGAGCTTGAAGGACTGGACAAAATCTTCATTGAAGCCGGATTTGAATGGCGTCTGCCGGGCTGCTCAATGTGCCTGGCGATGAACAACGACCGCTTGGGTCCGAAAGAGCGCTGTGCATCAACCAGTAACCGTAACTTCGAGGGCCGCCAGGGACGCGATGGTCGTACCCATCTGGTTAGCCCGGCGATGGCTGCAGCCGCCGCCTGTGCCGGCCACTTCGTTGATATCCGTGAACTGGACTCAGAAACCGCAACCGCTTAACAGAAGGAACAAAAAATGGCAGGTTTTAAACAACATACAGGTTTGGTGGTTCCTTTGGATGCGGCGAACGTCGACACTGACGCTATCATTCCCAAGCAGTTTCTCCAGAAAGTAACGCGGACAGGCTTTGGCAAGCATCTGTTTCACGACTGGCGTTTTCTCGACGATGCCGGCGAGAAGCCAAACCCGGATTTCGTAATGAACGCCCCTTGCTATCAGGGTGCCAGCATCCTGCTGGCCCGTGAAAACTTCGGCTGCGGCTCTTCACGCGAGCACGCACCGTGGGCACTGGCCGATTACGGCATCAGGGTGATGATCGCCCCGAGCTTTGCCGATATCTTCTATGGCAACTCCATCAATAACCAGATGGTGCCTGTGCGCCTGAGCGAGCAGGAAGTCGACGAGCTGTTCCAGTTTGTCGAAAATACCGAAGGGGCACAAATTACGGTCGATCTGGAAACGATGCAAGTCACCGCCAACGGCAAGCAGTACAGCTTTGAAATCGATGAGTTTCGTCGCCACTGCCTGTTGAACGGCCTGGACAACATCGGCCTGACCCTCCAGCACGAGGACAAGATCGCCGAGTATGAAAGCAAGATCCCGGCGTTCTTGGCTTAACTAGCCTTGCTATTCACTGATGCCCCGGCCCTCAGCTGCCGGGGCATTTTTATTCCAGTTAAAGGAATTGCGGATAATTGCTGCAAGAAAACAGGACGGTATAGGTCATATCATCTAGTAACTTCCAACTCAGCGATCGCAAGGACTTAGCATGCGTACTATATTCACCCTTTTATTACTGCTGGTTTCGACGACAGGCTGTGCCGCGCCAAGAGCTGACCTGTGGTCTTACTGGCAACAAAGCAATGAAACCAATACCGCAACTATCGACCACTCCCTCTGGCAACAAACACTGGATAGCTATCTGGTCACACAACCCAAACAGACGCTGTTCCGCTACCGCGCCGTTTCCAGCAATGACAAATATGATCTGGACCGCTATATCCGCAAGCTAACCGCGACCGATCCGCGCCGCTATAACAAAGACGAGCAATTCGCCTACTGGGTGAACCTCTACAATGCCCTGACCGTCCAGCTCATCCTTGACAACTATCCACTGAAATCCATTACCAAGCTAGGCGGCCTGTTTAGTTTCGGCCCCTGGGATGAAAAGCTCGTTACTATTAATGGCAATAACTTATCGCTCAATGATATTGAGCACCGGATCCTACGCCCGATTTGGAACGATCCCCGAATTCATTATGTCGTCAACTGTGCCAGCCTGGGCTGCCCCGACCTTCAGCCAACGGCCTTTACCGCCAGCAACAGCGAAAAACTGCTTGAGCTGAGCGCCAGCCGGTTTATCAACAGTGCCAAAGGAGTTCGGGTAAGTGGCAACAACGTACGTCTGTCCTCAATCTATGACTGGTACAGTGTAGACTTTGGCAGCAAGAGCAGCCTGCAGAAGCACCTTAATCGGTACCGTCAGGGCCAGCCGGTTCAGCTCAACAAAGTCAGCTATGACTACGACTGGGCACTCAACGAAGCCCACTAACTCAACGAAGCCCGCTCACTCAAAATACAGGGCCAATCGACACAAAGGAGTATTGCGCTGGCAACGGACTGCAGAGCGCATTACAATAGCTATCGTTCTCATTGGGGAGTCTGATACCAGACTGAGATTGCTTTTTGCGGGACCCACTGAACCTGAACCAGGTCATGCTGGCGTAGGAATTGAGATAATCTGACCACCATTACTGTCAACGTTGCAGCACGATGCTGCATTCCTTTCTCAACCCTGTGCCGCTCATACGATTTATTTCCCTCTTGCAGGATGCAAGGGCATCAGGAGCGCATAGTGAAAAAACTACTTCCGATTCTAACTCTGTCTATGGCTGCAAGCTCAGCATGGGCAGCGACAGACACCCTAACCGTCTATACCTACAGCTCTTTTGCTTCTGACTGGGGACCGGGCCCGGCGATTGAAAAAGCCTTCGAGGCCGAGTGCAACTGTAACCTTGAGTTCATAGCGCTGGACGACGGCGTTTCCATCCTCAACCGCCTGCGCCTTGAAGGCAGCAGCGCCAAGGCCGACATCCTGCTGGGCCTGGACAATAACCTGATCAGCGAGGCCAAGAAAACCGGCCTGCTGGCAACGCACAGCGTCGATACCCGTTCTGTCACCCTGCCTAACGGCTGGAACGACGATACCTTTGTACCGTATGACTACGGTTACTTTGCATTCGTTTATGACTCAGAAAAACTGGCGACACCACCAAAGAGCCTGAAAGAGCTGGTTGAACGCGACGATCTGAGCGTGATCTACCAAGACCCGCGTACCTCGACACCGGGCCAGGGCCTGATGCTGTGGATGAAGTCAGTCTACGGCGATAACGCCTCTGAGGCATGGCAGCAACTGGCCAAGAAAACGGTCACAGTCACTAAGGGCTGGTCGGAAGCCTATAACATGTTCCTCAAAGGCGAGTCAGATCTCGTCTTGTCCTATACGACCTCACCGGCCTACCACATCATTGCCGAAAGCAAGAACCAGTACAAAGCCGCTGACTTCAGCGAAGGGCATTACATGCAGGTTGAGGTGGCGGCCAAGCTGAAAAACAGCCCGAACCAGAAGCTGGCCGATCAGTTTATGTCCTTTATTCTGACGCCGGCGTTCCAGTCAGTGATTCCTACGGGTAACTGGATGTACCCGGTCACCAAGCAGGCCCTACCTGAAGGTTTTGAGCAGCTGACTCTGCCAGCAAAGTCATTGGAATTTGGTGCCGAGGAAGTGGCTGCCGAGCGTCGTGGATGGATCCGAGAATGGCAACATGCCCTGACCCAATAATGGCCGCTCTCCTTTGAATACACGCGTTACCCAAACTTTGCCCGGCATGATCTCTGCCGGGCTTATTGTCGCTCTGGTACTGAGCGCCATCCTGGCCCTGATCGGCCAGGCCAATGAGCTGAATCCACTGCAAATCTGGCGGGACCCTTACCTGCGCCATGTCTCCGCCTTCAGCTTCTATCAGGCTCTGCTATCAACCCTGCTGAGCATCATCCCGGCTATCCCGACCGCCTATGCCCTGTCACGACGCCAGTTTCCCGGCCGGGGCTTGTTGCTGCGCCTGTTTGCGATGACACTGGTACTGCCGGTACTGGTAGCGGTTTTCGGTTTGCTGACCATCTACGGTAAAAGCGGCCTGCTGGCTGAGTGGCTCAATGCCTACGGCCATTCCCTGCCCTTCTCAATCTATGGCCTGAACGGCATCTTGCTGGCCCACGTATTTCTCAACTACCCGCTTGCAACCCGCCTTTTGCTGCAAAGCCTGGAGGGGATCCCGTTCGAGCAGCACCAGTTGGCAACGCATCTGGGGATAAAAGGCTGGAGTAAATTCCGTTTTATCGCCTGGCCACGGATCCGCCAGCAACTGCCGCATGTTATCGGCCTGATTTTCATGCTGTGCTTTACCAGCTTTGCGGTGATCATGTCGCTGGGCGGCGGCCCGAAAGCCACAACCATCGAGCTGGCAATCTATCAGGCACTTCGCTACGACTTTGACTTGGCAGGCGGAGCCATTCTGGCCTTGTGGCAAATGCTGATCTGCAGCAGCCTGGTACTGTTTACCCAGCGCTTTGCCAAACCCCTGCCAACCCTTAGCGGCTCAACCGCCCAACGTCCTCTCAACCAGTTTGACAGCTGGCAATCAAAGGCCTGGGATGGACTCTGGATCGGCTTTGCCCTCTTGCTGGTGATCCCGCCGCTGCTGGCAGTGATCGGAGCCGGGCTCAATCGCCAACTCCCGAGTTTGCTGGCCGAGCCTGCGCTATGGCAGGCAATCCTAAACTCACTCAAAATTGCTTCGTTGTCCTGCCTGACAGCCCTTGTCAGTGGTATCGCTATTTTGATCACTAGCCGCCAATGGCGACTGCAACAAAAAAGCTTACCGGCAGACGGTATTGAGCTACTCGGCACAATCATCCTGATCACTCCGGGGCTGGTACTCAGTACCGGCATTTTCCTGCTCCTGCGTCAGTACACCGATGCGTTTGCTGCTGCCTTCTGGGTCATTGTCGGGGTCAACGCTTTGATGGCGCTACCCTATGTGATCAAAACGCTAAGCCAGCCGATGCTGCATGTTGCCCAGCAATATAATCCGCTGTGCCAGAGCCTTGGTATGCACGGGCTGTCCCGTCTGCGCCTCGTTGAATGGCGGGCTTTGCGCAAGCCCATTGCCCAGGCACTGGCGACGGGCTTTGTACTGTCTCTGGGTGATTTGGGGGCCATCGCCCTGTTTGGCAGCCAGGGCTTTCAAACCTTGCCGCTGTATCTGTTCCAGCTACTTGGCAGCTATCAGATGGATGCCGCTGCCGTTGCTGCTCTGTTCCTGCTACTTCTCAGCCTGGGGATTTTTACCCTGGTTGAAAAATTACTGATCCGGACACCATGATGCTGACCCTGAACCAACTCACTCACAGCTACGCACAGCCAAACCATACCCGACAGGCTGACGCTACCCGACTCACCTTTGATCTAGAAGTCGAAGCCGGTGACATAGTCGCCCTTATAGGCCCTAGCGGGGCCGGCAAAAGCACCTTGCTTGCCATGGTGGCCGGCTTTCTTGCCCCAGACAGCGGCACGCTCACGATTGCCGGACAAACTATCGACCATCAGCTGCCTTCCGAAAGACCGCTCTCGCTGCTGTTTCAGGATCACAACCTGTTTCCTCATCTAAGCGTGTTCGAAAACATCGGTTTGGGACTTAACCCGGGACTCAAACTTAGCCAGGAAGACAAAGAAAGCATTGTTGTGGCAGCATCACGAGTCGGGATCCAGAAGTATCTCGATCGCCTGCCGGAGCAACTCTCTGGCGGCCAGAAACAGCGAGTGGCTCTCGCTCGCTGTCTGATCCGCAAAAGGCCGCTACTATTGCTCGACGAACCGTTTTCAGCCCTGGATCCGGCACTTCGCAAGGAAATGCTGGAATTGGTTAAGACGCTTGCGAGGGAACAACAGACCACCGTGCTCATGGTCACCCATAGCCCGGAAGATGCCCTCAAAATTGCCGGTAAGTGCGCCTTTATTTCACAAGGAAAGATCAGGGTTTTCGGCCCTACCAAGGAAATGCTGGAAGAGCCGGAAGATAAAGAGTTGAAGAAATATCTGGGTTGCTAGTAGCGAGGTTCGAGGCGTCCCCCCAAATCTCGCTACACAAATATTGATTACAGGTTTTCTTCCGCAAATTCAGCCAACCGGCTGCGGACCACGCCATTGAGATAAATGTTGGCACTACCCTCGAAATTCTTAAAACGCTCAACGATATACGTCAAGCCCGAGGTGACTGGAGATAAATAGCTGGAATCAATCTGCGCCAGGTTACCGGAACAGACTATCTTGGTGCCCTCCCCACAACGGGTAATAATGGTTTTGATCTGGGAGGCGGTTAGGTTCTGGCACTCATCCAACAGAACAAAGGCATTCTGAATGGAACGGCCGCGCATGAAGTTAATGGATTTGAATTGAATATTGGCCTTGTCGTAGATGTACTTCATTGAGCCATCGGTACAAACATCATTTTTGTGCAGCGCTTCCATGGTATCGGTAACTGCCGCTAGCCATGGCATCATTTTTTCTTCTTCGGTACCAGGAAGGTAACCAATCGACTCGGCAATTTCCGGTGTATTTCGGGTGACAAGGATCTTGTCATACATGCCCTTCTCTATCACCTGCTCCAGTGCCGCCGCCATGGCCAGAATGGTTTTACCACACCCGGCCGGGCCGGTCAGGATCACAAGATCAATAGCCGGATCCATCATCGCATCCAGCGCCATGCCCTGATAGACATTCTTAGGGTGGATCCCCCAGGCCTGGCGATGCATCAATCGCTCCTGGCCAATATCCTTCAGCGTCACCTTCTCACCGTCAATCGCATGGACCCGGGCGGCAAAATCCGATCCCTCGTCCAGTAGGTATTGGTTGATAAACGGCATTTCAAACAGCTCGGATGGCAAGGTATGCAATGTCGAGCGACCTTGGCTTTCTGACTGGCACTCGCCAACCCGTGCCCAGAAATCACCCGAGAACTTATGAAATCCTTTGGTCAGGAGTTTGACATCATCAATTAACTGATCAGAACGGTAGTCATCAACATAATAAACGCCGGCCCCTTTAGCCCGTAACCGCATATTAATGTCTTTGGTGACCAGCACAACTTCCCGCGGCGCGTACTCTGCCTGCAAGAAAAGCACCCCGTTGAGGATACGGTTATCCCCGGCCTTGTCAGCAAAGGCATGCACGGTCTCAGTCACTTCATAGTCGGCAAAGATGGCAATGGTTCCTTGATTCTCTCCTTGGTCAGAAAAAGGGATCCCGGCAGAAATCTGTTCGGGGGTGGCATCATGAAAGATATCTTCCAGCGCGCGAATCGCGATTCGGGCATCACGCGAGACATCCCGCTTGCTGTCCTTGATGCGATCCAGCTCTTCTAGCACTGTCATCGGAATAACGACATCGTGCTCTTTAAAGGAATAAATGGCGAGGGGTTCGTGAAGCAGAATATTCGTATCTAATACAAACACTTTCCGTTCAGCATCGTCCATAGGTACCTCCTTGGTAACAATCAGACAGCAATTAATAATTGCTCTCATTCACTAAGCGTATGCCAAATTAATGTGGTTACTATTTATGACCGGAGATAATTAAAGAATTGTGACAATCATGCCTAAAGATACTTTGGCGAATTCTGGTCACTTTCACCGTGACCTTACTCACAGCATGCAGTAACATTAGTCCCCTTTTTTACCGGTGCAGATTCTGGCTTACACTTAATCTCAGTGTAGTTCAAAAATGTTAGAGCATCGGTTTAGCATTCTCCTTAATATCAAATAATTAGAAGGTTTTAACCACTATGCCATTTGCTTTGGGTCAACGTTGGATCAGCGATACTGAAAGTGATCTGGGTTTGGGAACAGTCGTTGCGGCTGACGCCCGTACTGTCACCTTGATGTTCTCAGCCAGTGAAGAGAACCGCCTGTATGCACGAAATGATGCCCCCGTTACCCGCGTAATGTTTAATGTCGGCGATGTGGTTGAAAGCCATGAAGGCTGGTCTCTGAAGGTCGAACAGGTCGAAGAAGCCGGCGGCGTCTTCACCTACATCGGTACCCGTACAGATACCGATGAGGAAAATGTTCAGCTTCGCGAGATCTTCCTCAGCAACCAAATCCGTTTCAACAAGCCGCAGGACAAGCTGTTTGCCGGCCAAATCGATCGTATGGACCGTTTTGCCCTTCGCTACCGCGCACTGAAAAACCAATACGAACAACATAAAAGTCCGTTGCGTGGCCTGTGTGGCATGCGTGCCGGCCTGATCCCACACCAGCTGTACATTGCCCACGAGGTCGGTCGCCGCTATGCACCGCGTGTTTTGCTTGCCGATGAAGTCGGTCTGGGCAAGACCATCGAAGCTGGTATGATCATCCACCAGCAGGTGCTGTCTGGCCGTGCAGAACGAATTCTGATCCTGGTACCGGAGACCCTACAACACCAGTGGCTGGTCGAAATGATGCGCCGCTTCAACCTGCACTTTTCAATCTTTGACGAAGAGCGCTGTGTCGAGGCCTATGCAGACTCAGCCAATCCATTTGATACCGCACAGTATGTCCTGTGCTCGCTGGATTTCCTGCGCAAGAGCCGTCGTCGCTTCGAGCAGGCCCTCGAAGCCGACTGGGATCTACTGGTTGTCGATGAAGCCCACCATCTGGAATGGAGCGAGGATGCTCCTAGCCGCCAATACCAGGTGGTTGAAGCACTGGCAGAAAAAAGCCCGGGCGTCCTGCTGCTAACGGCAACACCGGAACAATTGGGCCACGAGAGTCACTTTGCCCGCCTGCGCCTGCTCGACCCGGACCGCTTCTACGACTACGAAGCCTTCGTCGAGGAAGAGCGCCAGTACGCTCCTGTGGCGGATGCCGGCTCCCGCCCGCTATCAGGCGAGAAGCTCGATGATGCAGCCCAGAACAGTCTGACCGAGCTGCTGCCAGAGCAGGATATTGAACCAATGCTGCGGATCATCGAATCTCAGGATATCGATGAAGAACAGCAAAGCACGGCCCGTCAGGAGCTGATTGACAACCTGATGGACCGCCACGGTACCGGCCGGGTGCTTTTCCGTAATACCCGTGCCGCCGTCAAAGGCTTCCCGCAGCGTCACCTGAACATGTACCCGCTTGCTCTACCGAGCCAGTACCAGACGGCCATGCGTGTTGCCAGCATGATGGGTGGCAAGATGTCTGAAGAGCAAAAGGCAATCAAACTGCTGTACCCAGAGGACATCTATCAGGAATTCGAGGGTGAGTCAGCGACCTGGTGGAACTTTGATCCGCGCGTGAACTGGCTGCTGGATATGCTGATGGCAAACCGCAACGAGAAGGTACTGGTCATTTGCTCCCGTGCCCAAAAG
>NZ_JAKRFQ010000108.1 GCF_022347985.1 Photobacterium sp. OFAV2-7 | reverse complement strand
CCAGGCGACGAGTGAGGTCTGCATCTCCACGAGAAAGAGCAACAATGATATTACGCAACGAGCTCAGGTTACTGAGTATTTTATTGAGTATAAAGATACTTCCTGGGATTGTAATGAGAGAAACCATCAATAAAGCCAGTGTAATACGAGTATTCAAGCTATTGGTTCTTTCCGAGATAAACCCCTTATCGATATATCCGGTTAGCTGCCACTGCTTATTACCGATACTTAGAGGACTTTCCAGAGCAATAAGATCACCTTTCACTTTATTGGAAAATACAAGATTATGCTTTGGATCTCTCAGCTCAATATAACTCCCCCGCACTGTCGACTGAGACAGTAGCGACTGAACATTTCTCAAATCAATATAGAAGATATCACCACTGGCATTCCCCCTTGGAATAGTAATACTTACTAGGGGAATATCATCTTGATAAAATACATCACTTAAAGTTACCCCATATGATTGTTCAACTTGATCAATGTATTTATTGGCAAGGGTTTCATCCTCAACTCTTCCTTGATGATTCACAACTAAATCACTCAAGACCTTGGTGATAGCATAAAAATCAGTCCGCTGCTTTACATCATCTAGACCCGTTAAACCTATTTTGATGTTTTCAGCCAGAAAAATCTTACTGGCAATATCATCCTCGAGTTTTTCTTTCACAAGATTAATCTGTGCACTAATGCTATTTTCATCACTTTCAAATATGTAGCTACTGACATAGTAGTTTATACTAATATAAGAGGTTGTAACGGTCGCAATCAGCACAAGAATCAGAGTGGATAATATTTTAACTTTAAAAGATAGTTTACTTGTCATCATATACCCTTATAAGCGTATAGTTATATAGGATTCATTATTTTCTGTTATTGCATGGCCATACATCAGAAGTACATTTCACACTTTAAATACCGTGCTATAGGCAAATATAAAAAGGCCCGAGTCGGGCCTTAAAAATCGTTAAACCAGTAACTATTTTTGAAAAAAAGTACGCTTCAGCGCCATCTCAAGCCCGCGAACTTCTGCCAACCCTTTAAGGCGACCAATTGCAGAATAGCCTGGGTTCGTTTTCTTTTTCAGGTCATCGAGCATCTGGTGACCGTGATCTGGTCTCATCGGAATTAGGCGAGTATCTCCTGCTGTTGCTCTGCGCTGCTCCTCCTTCAGGACTTCCATCACGACATTGTACATATCAACGTCACCATCCAGGTGAGCCGCTTCATGGAAGCTAAGCTGGTTATCTTCCCGCTGGGTTGAACGCAAGTGGGTAAAGTAAATACGGTCACCATGTTGCTTAATCATTTCAACCAGATCATTATCTCCCCGAACACCATAGGAGCCTGTGCACATGGTAATACCATTCATCTGGCTGGGAACTTCTTTTGTCAGCCACTCAATATCTTCAATAGTCGATACGATACGTGGCAGCCCTAAGATTGGACGAGGAGGATCATCAGGGTGTACCGCCATTCTAAGACCGTTGCTCTCGCAAGTAGGCATCAGCTCCTTCAGAAAGTGAACCATATGCTGACGCAACTTATCTTTGTCGATACCTTTATAACGATCTAACTGGGCCTGAAACTCTTCCAGGGTATATCCCTCTTCAGCTCCAGGGAGGCCTGCAATAATATTACTGGTCAGTTTTGCAACATCCGCTTTTGACATATCTTCAAAATAACGTTTTGCAAGTGCCAACTCTTCAGCTGAATAACAGGATTCTGCTCCGGGACGTTTTAATATATATAACTCAAAGGCAGCAAAAGCAATTTGGTCAAAACGCAACGCTTTCGAACCATCAGGCATTTCAAATTCGAGATCTGTACGGGTCCAATCTAATACCGGCATAAAGTTATAACAAACGGTATCAATACCACACTCAGCTAAATTTCGAAGTGTCTGTTTATAATTATCAATCCATAACTGGAAGTTACCCGTTTGTGTTTTTATTTCTTCATGAACAGGCACACTTTCAACAACGGACCATGTTAGCCCTTTTTCTTCGATAAGGGATTTTCGCTTTAAGATTTCTTCTTTTGTCCACACCTCACCATTTGGAATATGATGCAATGCATTGACGATTCCTGTTGCACCAGCCTGACGAATATCATCTAGCGACACAGGATCATTAGGGCCATACCAGCGCCAGGTTTGTTCCATGACAATCACCTTTAACAAGACATACTTAACCCGCTCGAAAAAATTCAAGTTAAGTATTTAACGACTTTAATTAACGACCAGAGTGTTATGGCCGTCCTGCACTAAGGCCAATAGATGTATTGGCCATATATTTCTATATCATCAAGAACTGATATAGATTTATTTTTCATCCCCAAGAAGGACGACAGGGTTTGAACTAAATAGATAACCATCAAAATTAGGGTCATCAATATCAGATAGCTCGAGTAATCGCTGCTTTACATTTTCAAGGTGTTGCCACATGGCGTTTTTTGCTGCGATAGGATCTTTTCGCTGCATGGCTGCAAGAATACGGGCGTGATCTTCCAGCCATTCCTCACGATAAGCCTGATCGGTAATATGAGAATGCAATTTCTTCCACATTGGGCTTTGCTCACGGCGTTCCCAAGAGTGTTTGAGCATATCAACCAGCACAGAGTTTTGGGTTGCTTCGGCAATACACAAATGGAACTGTTCATCACCGTTGCAGTTTTCCGACCCACTGGCCAATTCATTTCGCTCCAACGCCAGAGCAGTACGCATTTTTACAATATCTCCCGGCGTGACTTGAATCGCAGCGAACTCGGCAATATTACTTTCCAGTAACTGCCTAGCCTGCAGCATTTCAAAAGGGCCAGCATCATCGCTTATTACGTTTTCCCGGCTGTTTGTCGCACTAGGAATGTTGAGGACATACACACCCGAGCCTTTTTTCACTTCAACCAGGTTCTCCAGCTCTAGCATGATAATTGCTTCGCGCACAACGGTACGGCTTACATCTAGTCTTTCCGCAATGTCACGTTCAGGCGGTAGTCGGTCACCCACTCGATAGTGGCCGTCAATGAGTTCCTGTCTTAGTATCAACCCTAGCTCTTGGTAAGGTCGTTTCGGTTCAAAAGGCATCATGATGATATTGTCACTATTTTCCATTGCACTCTTCACGCCATCATAATGACCAAATAAAATTGGTCAACCTCTATATTCTAAAATGTAGCAACACCTTGATTTAACTTTTACTTAGATCTAGTTTCTTACTTATTTGACCGCTTTGATGCGCTCAACAATTTCGTTCAGCTCTGGATTTGACTTTTCAAGCTCGTCATACATCGGCTGCACAGCCTCGACAAACGCAGTCTTGTTTGGTTGGACGAATTTCACCCCCATCTTCTCTGCCTTGGCACGTTCCTTGTCTTCTGACTCAGCCCATAGTTCTTTCATCAGCTCCATTGAACTCATCGCCGCTTTTTTAAGGGCTTCACGGTTCTCTTCTGACAGGTTGTCATAAGCCTTGGTCGAGATTACAAGCACATCAGGAACCATAGTGTGCTCGTCCAAGCTAAAGTACTTCGACACCTCGCTATGACGGCTTAAACTAAACGACGGAATATTATTCTCTGCAGCATCCACCACGCCTTGCTGAAGTGCCGTATATAGCTCACCGTACGCTAGAGGTGTCGGGCTGCCACCCAGCGCTTTCACCATATTGATCGCCGACGGGCTTGGCTGAACACGAACTTTCAGCCCTTTCAGATCTTCAGGAGTATTGATTGGTTTCGATGTATAGAAGCTACGGGCACCTGCATCATAGTATGTCAGGCCGATGAAACCGCTATCACGCGATGACGCCAGGATCTCTTCGCCCACTTCTCCTTCTTGGACATTGTAGTAATGCGATTTATCACGGAATAGATAAGGCAAATTAAACGCTGAATATGCAGGGGCAAATGCTTCTAACTCGGCAGCATTGGTCTTAACCATCTGGAGGGCACCGTTTTGCATCAGTTCCATCGATTCGCGCTGCGTACCCAGCTGCGCATCAGGATAGATACGAATACGGACCTCGCCGTCAGTCAATTTACGTACTTCTTTTGCCATATGATCCATTGCTTTATGTACGGCATGGTCACGTGGGTGGTTGTGGCTTAGCTTCAGCGTCGTTGCCGCATAGGCGGAAGCTGAGGCACCAATAGTAAGAGCAGCACCGATCACTGCAGTAAGCACACTTTTACGCGTCATCATTGTTATATCTCCGTGAGATTGGTTGTCCATTTCGTAGGGTACATTTGGGTACTGGGCTAATACTGAATTCAAATTGGCACCCAGTCAAAATAAAAACCCCAATTGGTTGACCCATATCACAAGAAATACCCTTAAATTGGTCAACCAATCCAACTGTGAAGTGGCTCACATGACAATTATTAGCCAGTTCCTATAATCTAGTTTAGAAATGAGTGTGTATGACTGCAAAACCAATTTATGCTTCCTTACATTGGTTAACCAAAGGTCAGTTGACATACTTTCCCACACAAAGGAACTAAAGATGAATAAATTGGTTGGATATATAAACAGGGGACTGGCAATGTTTACCATATCCCTCTCGACCTTCCTGGTCTTCTGTGTCATTTGGCAGGTGATCTCTCGCTATGTCATTGGTAAACCAAGCACAGTTACTGATGAACTAGCCCGTTACCTGTTTATGTGGGTCGCATTGATTGGTGCAGCATATACGACAGGCCTCAAGCGCCACCTGGCCATTGACCTCCTGACAATGAAACTCAGCGGCAAACGAAAGCTGATAAATGAAATCATCATCCAGCTAGCTATCGCAGCTTTTGCCTTCATTGTCTTGGTCTATGGCGGCACCAATCTGGCACTTAAAACGCTGGCAACAGGCCAGGTTACCCCTGCTCTAGGTTTGGAGATGGGATTTATCTACTTCTGCCTGCCGATTAGTGGCGCACTAATGATTTTCTATTCGGCAGTCTTCGGTTTTGAAAAGTGTAAGCAGCTAGTATCCGGCAATACGTTAACTGCCGATACTCAGCAACACTAGCTAAAAAGGAACTTCATCATGGAATGGCAAGTCATTCTTACTTTATTTGGCAGCTTTGCGATTCTCCTTACTTTGGGGATCCCGGTTTCATTTGCAATTGGTCTATCCTCATTGGCTACAATCCTGATGAGCCTACCGCTAGAACCGGCGATTGCCGTTGTGGCGCAACGTATGGCCGCAGGACTGGACAACTTCGCTCTGCTCGCCATCCCGTTCTTCATTCTGGCTGGCAACATTATGAACCAAGGGGGGATCGCCATCCGCCTGATCAACTTTGCCAAGGTGCTCGGCGGACGTTTGCCGGGTTCACTGGCCCATGTAAACGTTATGGCCAATATGATGTTCGGCTCAATTTCGGGTTCAGCGGTAGCTTCGGCAGCAGCAGTGGGCGGTACTATGTCTCCGCTTCAGAAGAAGGATGGTTATGACGAGCATTTCTCTGCCGCAGTTAATATAACCTCATGCCCTACAGGCCTGTTAATCCCACCAAGCAACACCTTAATTGTTTTCTCGCTTGTCTCCGGGGGAACATCCATTGCTGCTCTCTTCCTTGGGGGATACATTCCGGGAATCCTGATGGGTCTGAGTCTAATGGCTGTTGCCGGCTATATTGCCAAGCGTCGTGGCTATCCTCTGGCACCCAAACCGACACTTGCCGAAGTCTGGAGCACAATGCTGAAAGCACTACCTTCCCTGATGCTTATCGTGATCATCATGGGAGGCATCATTGGAGGCATATTTACAGCCACCGAAGCATCTGCAATCGCCGTTGTATATACCTTTGTATTGGCAGTACTCATTTACCGCGAAGTGAAATTTCGAGAGTTGCCTAAAATCATCCTGGAATCTGCGGTAACAACATCGATTGTGCTGCTACTGGTCGGTGCATCGATGGGAATGTCCTGGGCCATGGCCAATGCCGACATTCCTTACATGATTGCCGATGCGCTATTGGCGATATCCGAAAACCCATTAGTCATCCTGCTGATCATCAACCTTATCTTGCTGATTGTCGGTATCTTCATGGACATGACGCCAGCTGTACTTATCTTCACGCCTATTTTCTTGCCTATCGCAATGGACTTGGGTATCGATCCGGTTCACTTCGGCATCATGATGACCTTCAACTTGGCTATTGGTATCTGTACTCCTCCGGTAGGTAGCGCCCTCTTTATCGGCTGCTCAGTGGCGAAAGTATCAATCGACAAAATCATCAAGCCTTTGCTGCCGTTTTATGCCGCACTGATTATGGCACTACTTGCCGTCACCTTTATTCCGCAACTGAGCCTGTTCCTACCGAATCTGGTCCTGGGCTACTAAGCAATAAAGAATCAATACAATATTTACTCAATGTCTGTCTCACCTGTGTCGGCAGGTGAGACAAAGGAAGAGCACAATGACAAACATTGCTAACACAGCTATCAATAATCTGGTTATTCGTCCTAACTACAACCGAGCGGCTTTAAAAAGCCGGATCGTCCATCTAGGCTTTGGCGCCTTCCACCGTGCGCACCAAGCATTGTTTACTAACGAAATGCTCGAAAAGACCGGCAGTGACTGGGGAATTTGTGAAATTAACCTGTTCGGCGGCGAAGACCTTATCGCCAAGCTGCAAGAGCAAGATCACCTATATACGGTGGCTGAAAAAGGCGCAAAGGAAACCACGGTAAAATTAATCGGGTCGGTAACAGAATCGCTGCATCCCACCTTTGACGGCCAGCAGGCAGTACTGGATAAAATGACGGAAGAACAAGTCGCGATTGTATCCACGACCATTACTGAAAAAGGTTATTGCACCGATCCGGCAACAGGCCGCCTGGATAAAGTCAACGCTATGATCCAGGCCGATCTGGAAAGCCCTCATACCCCTCAGTCGGCAATTGGTTATATTGTCGAAGCTCTTAGGCTACGTCGCGAGCTGGGTATTAAACCGTTTACTGTTATGTCTTGCGATAACGTTCAGGAAAATGGCCATGTTGCCCGCGCTGCCGTACTTGACTATGCCATGCTGCTCAACAAAGACCTCGCCGAATGGATAGAAGTCAATGTGACCTTCCCGTGCACTATGGTTGATCGTATTGTGCCGGCCGCTACCCCTGAAACACTGAACGAAATTACCCAGCTTGTTGGTGTTGAAGACCCTTGTGGAATCGCCTGCGAGCCTTTCCGCCAGTGGGTTATAGAAGATAAGTTCGTCAACGGCCGACCCGACTGGGATGTTGCCGGAGCCGAATTTGTTAGCGATGTGGTTCCGTTTGAAGAAATGAAACTGCGCATGTTAAACGGTAGCCACTCATTCCTTGCCTACCTCGGTTATCTTGGCGGCTACCCGCACATTTCGGACACCATGACCAATGAAAGCTACCGCAAAGCCGCTTTCGATATGATGATGCACGCCCAGGCTCCAACTCTTAATATGCCAAAAGGCACGGATCTTGAGGGATATGCCCAACTGCTCATCGAGCGATTTACCAACCCAAGCCTGAAGCATCAGACCTGGCAAATTGCAATGGACGGTAGCCAGAAGATCCCCCAGCGCATGGGAGGCTCACTTCGCTTCCACCTAAGACATGGCACAGACTACAGATGGCTTGCGATGGGAATTGCTGGCTGGATGGCGTATGTCAGTGGTGTTGACGAGAAAACGAATCCTATTGATGTCCGCGACCCTATGGCTGAGCAATTTAAGGCTATCTACCAGAAAAACGGTATCAATACCTCTGTGGTCAAAGCCCTGCTCGATATCGAAGCCATATTCGGCACCGACCTGGCCAAAAACGAAGACTTCGTCACTGAAGTCACCAAAGCCTACCAACTAATTATCACCAAGGGTGCCCGAGCGGCAGTTGCCTCCTTGTAATTGAATTAACCTTCGGGGGCTCCGGCTCCCGAAACCGTATTGGAGCCAGAAATGAAACAGTTCCTTTGTGAAGACTTTCTTCTGTCAAATGAAGTAGCCCGTCGCTTGTACCATGATTTTGCTAAAGATATGCCGATTTATGACTATCACTGTCACTTAAATCCCCAAGAAGTGGCCGAGAACCGTCACTTCGACAACCTTGGCCAGATATGGCTTGAAGGAGACCATTACAAATGGCGTGGTATGCGTGCGGCAGGCATCCCCGAACACCTAATCACAGGGCGAGAGAGTTCCGATTTCGATAAATACATGGCCTGGGCCAAAACGGTTCCGCAAACCTTGGGAAACCCGCTCTATCACTGGACTCACCTGGAGCTTCGCCGACCGTTTGGTATCTCAGGCAAACTATTTGGCCCGGAGACTGCTGAAGATATCTGGCATGAATGCAACGAATTACTTGCCACCCCAGAGTTTTCTGCTCGCGGGATCATGAAGCAGATGAACGTGGTCATGGCAGGAACAACCGATGATCCTATCCACTCTCTGGAACATCACAAAGCCATCGCGGAAGATACCAACTTTGATATTGAAGTCGCCCCAAGCTGGCGGCCTGATCGCGCATTCAAGATCGAGTTAGATGGCTTTGGCGACTACATGCAGCTCCTGGGCCAAGCCGCAGATATAGAAATCACTCGCTTTGCGGATCTTCTCACCGCGCTGGAACGCCGTCTTGAGCACTTTGCTATACATGGTTGCCGAGCCGCCGACCACGGTATTGAAATAGTCCGCTATGGAAAAATACCATCAGAGGCAACCCTCGATTCCCTGCTATCCCG
>NZ_JAKRFQ010000107.1 GCF_022347985.1 Photobacterium sp. OFAV2-7 | reverse complement strand
TCCCCAATCGCACAGAACCGGGTCTCTTGCCTTGTAGTCGATTCCAGAAGCCACCAAATTGACGATGTTGTATGGCAGACTCGATCGCTAAGGTGTCGATAACCGGAAAGTGAATCCCCTCATTTAGACGTGCCTTAAGTGCACTGTTCATAAACTCTCGTTCAATTCTCTGATAGTGAACAACGACAATTTTTCCGGCAAGGGCATCGAGTACCTTCTCCAGAATACGTAGCAGATCGGGTGCATCGCTGACATCTGAATCGGTAATACCATGGATTACAACCGACTGCTCGTCGAGAGGCCGATGCGGATTCACGACCCAGTGGGCAGATTCCCTGCAGCGAATACGCTGAAGGTTAAAGGGAACCAGCCCGATACTGATGATTTCATCGCTTTTGGGGTCAAGTCCGGTGGTCTCGAAGTCCAGTGCTACAAAAGGAACATCTTTTAGCGGTGTATCACCACTGATCATGCCGGCAGAATAGTACTGTTGCAGGCGAGAATCTTTAGCTTGATCAAGCAAGGTCGTGAAAAAAGTCGGCCAGTCAGGTGTATTAGTATTGGTAAGCAGTGATCTTTGCTTTTTGTCTTTTGTCATTATCGTCTGTTGCCTTGATAACGGAACTTGATGAAGTTCTGTGCATTACTCAGGATCTGGAATGCCGCCTTGAGGTTTCTGCGTTCAAAGTCAGACATATTTTCAGGCTCAATACTATTATCTGCCTCAGTTTTGGCTTCGATATCCAGTGCCTGGTGTCGAATACGGACCATATAGATAAACTCCATGGCATCACGGAGATCCTGCCCACGTCCTTTGGGCAGTATTCCTGCTTCTATGATGTCATCCAGTCGTTCGAACGAGTTTTGCGAGCGAGAACCTACGGCGAGAGCATGAACACGGATCAGGTCGGCAAGTGGTGCTGTACCGCGGCGTTTTAGGTTAATCGAGTTGTTGTGGCGACCGTCTTTTTCCATCACGAAATCTTTGAAAAAGCCAAGTGGTGGCGTACGGCTGATTGCGTTGCGGGCAAGGCAAGCCAGGAAGCGGTTATTCTTTCTGGCTCTTCGAATAATAAAACTATTGAGTTGTTCGGCCCACTTTACTCGTCCCCAGACACCATCGAGGTCAAAGAAGATCGAGCTATTTAATAATGCCTTTGGCTTGGGGTTATCAATCCAGTCACCAAAGCATTCTTCCCATTCCTTACGTGTTTTACGCCATTCCGGGTTGGTAGCCATCACGTCGCCCTGGCAGTAGCTGTAACCGCATGCTGCGAGTCCGTCGCAGACAAATTTAGCTAGCTGGGCAAAATACTCTCCATGTCGCTTTTCATCGTAGCTGTTGTCCAGAATAAGCGCATTATCCTGATCGGTTACGATTAACTGCTCGTCTCGGGCCATTGAACCAAGAGCGAGGAAACAGTAGGGAATGGGCGGCGGGCCTTGAATTTCTTCAGCAAGCTCGAGTAAGCGTTGCTTAAAGCTGCGGCCAATTACCGCCATTGCGCTTCCCACCATATGTGAGTTGGCATCTTCGTTGACCATACGGACAAAGCAGTCTTTGACCTGTTCAGATAATGTCTGCAATTCTTCAACACTTTGCTGCTGGAAAATGGTACTAACCAGCAATAGGCTGTTTTGCGACTCATAGCGAACGATATCAGTCAGACCAATGACCCCAATCGGATGCTTTTTGCGCAATACCGGAAGGTGATGGACGTTATAGCGCAGCATGGTAAGCATGGCTTCGAAGACATAGGCATTGTGATCGAGGCAAATTACCTCGGTAGTCATCACTTCCGATACCGGGGTAGAGACATCAATACCGCTGGCAAGTACGCGCGTACACAAGTCTCTGTCAGTGATAATGCCGACAAGGTGGTCCCTGTCTTCATCATCAATTGAGGCTTCAGGATCGGTGATCAATAGGGAAGATGTGTTTTCTTCAGCCATAGTTTGAGCGGCAACCTGAATCGACTCGTCCTTTGCAATAAGGAAGGGATCGCGAGTCAAAAGAGTCCGAACCTTGGAGGTGGTGAGATCATTGGCGTCGGTATGGGTGGAAACGACATTACGCAGTCGGGCACTGTCTTCAACCTCGACGAAGTCTGCAAAAGTATCGAACTCATCGTAAAGGCTGTTGAACATGTCTTCAGGGATACAATAAACCAGCGTATCTTCAATAGCCTTCGCCGGCATACGGACACGGTTGTTCATCAGCAAGCCCATTTGGCCGAACAGATCGCCCTCATCAATGCGGTTATAAAGCTCGCCTTTTCGTCGGTAAATTTCGACGGCTCCGCTACGGATCAGGAAAAGGTCGTGAATCTCATCGCCTAAGCTGAAGATCATAGTACCGGCTCGGTAATAGGATACCTCGATTTGTAGTGCTACCTGTTTTTGTTTTTCTTCTGGTAAGTTATCAAAAGGAGGGAACTGGCTGATAAAACTAAGTATTTCTAGCTGTTCTGCTTCCATCGCAAGATCCGTGTTGGGAGATTAAAAAGAGATATACAGTAATAAGTATACAAGGGTTGCATTATATATGCTTTTACTATCAGCTTGTTAGCTCAGATAATTTACTTTTCAAACCCGCAGTAGATCTGGTTGATCAGCTGGTTTTGATGGCGGCATCCGGTTTTGTGCAAGATACTTTTGATCTGCGACTTTGTTGTTTCTTTTGACACGCCGCGAATCGCAGTTATTTCACTGCCGTCATAGCCTTGAGCAAGCAATGACACGACATTATGTTCAGCCTGGGTCAAAGTGTCGGGAAGTCTCAACATTCCTCGGGAAATAGGTGCAGAGCCATAGAGGCTTTCTAGGGTATTACGCGCGATAAAAAATTGCCCCCAAGGGGCTAGCGCTTCAAGAAGTTGCTGCATGAGTTGGTGGCTTTTGAAGGAAAACGGTTGATTATAGCGATGGAAGCTAAGCGATAAGATTTTTCCGTCTGAAATGGGAAAAATCCCACTTACTGAAAAATTAACTGCCATTCGAGGAATCATTTCTTGGATAAACCAACCATCACTGATTTTTTTGATTGGCAGCATCTCTTGTAAAGTAGCCATGTGACCAGTTAGCGAACTGCTAAGATAATGCTGTAAATAGATATCATCCCGAGAGTGACGTAAATAAAAGCCTAAATCGTTATTATTGATCCCGTCATGGAGGATCCACTGCTTACCTTTAAATGGGGGGGAACCAAGAAATACAAGACTAATATCGGCACCAAGAAAATGGCCGAAATTGCGGACAATTCGATTTAAGTCATCACTGGATTCGCCAGCTTCCAGCAGCTCTTTTACCCAGTATTGAACCCGCTCCATGGATTCTCCTCACTGGTGTCAATATTATTAATATAAGGATCAATGATATATCAGCGTATTGCAATTATTTATGCGCAGGGTGTGATCAATAATTGCGCTGGTAAATTGATGAGCATATCGAGCTGAAAATGATAATATCGACGCTATAAAAGAACCAGCAATATGGAAGAGCTCGATACTAATGACAAAGGAAGATAAGACGTATCCATTAATCCGGTTGTTTAAAGTGCTACATGTGGTGGGGCTACTGATGGTGGTTGCAGGAATCGCATTGCTAATGGCAACTGAGGTTGACCAAACAGTTAACGGTATGCTGGTAATTAGTAGTTTGATTGGGACAGGCGGCGTGTTGATATCTCCTTTTCCGGTAGCTTTGTTTCTTCAGTGGGCAATGAAAGCCAAGACTGATCATAGTAACTGAACACTAAGTGACTAAAACGAATTAACAGGGACGACGTTAATGAGAACACCTTGCCATATTACGTTGCGACAAGCGGTGGCTTCAGATGCCAGGGCGGTAACTGATGTGATGCTGGCTTCAAGAAAGCAGCTACTGCCATTTGCCCCTTTGGCACACAGTGATGAGGCCGTTTTTAACTGGATTAATGAGTATCTGATCCCTTGCCACAGGGTCATGGTAGCGGTTGAGAATACTCAAATTGTAGGTTTGTGCGCGATGTCAGATCAAGACGGTGCAGGTTGGATAGAGCAGTTGTATTTATTACCGTCACACACCGGAAAGGGAATAGGTTCGTTGCTTGTCTCTGATGCATTGGTTTATTTTAAAGGCAAGCCCGTACAGTTATACACCTTTGAAGAAAATACATCGTCGCGTCTATTCTATGAGCACCACGGTTTTGTTGCTATAGCCTTTAGCGACGGCAGTAATAACGAAGAAGGCGTCCCTGATGTGCTTTACCGTCGCTCACCAACACATCTGTGCTAGCCCTACAACGCAAAAGAGTGTTGACCCTATGGAATTATGGGGATAGCTTGAATGCGCTAGAGGGATGTGGAACAAAGGATGTTATTCAAAGATATGAAGTTTATTAGCTGCAATTTTGATTCTCATGCAAATGAGATCTTAACCATTCTTAATGATGCGATAATTAATTCAACCGCGCTGTATGACTATAAGCCGCGAACAATGGATAACATGGTGTCATGGTTTAACACCAAGGAAAAAGCCGACTATCCGGTTATTGGCGCCATAGACGAGCATGGTCAGTTGATGGGGTTTGCGAGCTATGGACGTTTTCGTGAACAACCTGCTTTTAAATACACGGTCGAGCACTCTGTTTATCTTCACCCGGACTTCAGGGGAAGGGGAGTTGGCAAAGCATTAATGAAAGAGCTCATTGAGCGTGCCAGGCAGCAACACTATCATGTCATTATTGGTGCTATTGATCTGGAGAATGAGGGCAGTATTTATTTGCATCAAAAGCTGGGTTTCACCCATTCGGGCACTATCCACCAAGCTGGGTTTAAATTTGGTCGCTGGCTCGATTTGGGCTTTTATCAACTGGTATTAAATACTCCGGCGAGCCCGGTTGATGGGTGATATTTGCCTTATCCATCATGATTACCTTACTTATTGATAACGTGATCGTTTTAAAATTACGCGACACTGGTCCGATATCATATTTGCTGAACTAAATTAGAGCTTCTACTCTTCATTGTTCCATATGCAACGGAAATGATAACAATGAAGACAGTAACTAAGAGTATCTTAGCAGCGTTGGCTACGCTCTCATTTTCTGCGAATGCGGCAATTGGTGAGCACCCTATCATTTTGATCCACGGTTTTCAGGCTGATCAATTGCAAACAAAACCCGATCGCCAGGCCGTCGAACAGGAAGGTGCTGATTATTGGCGCGACTTCTGGCTCGCAAAAGCAGATGATCGTATTGACTGGCCCTCTCAGGAAAGGGTAGCTGGCAAGATTTCGTCAGATTATATCTGGCCGAAGTTGCAGGAGTTAGCGAAAAATCAGACATGCCGTAATGGCTGTATTTTTGTGACTCACTCAACGGGTGATCTTGTTGCACGCTATATGCTGGATAACCAGGCGAACTGGTTGGAAAATGCCGGTCTACAGCCGCTGAATATTCTGGCGACCTTCGATTTTGCAGGTGCCGGAGGTGGTTCGGAGCTTGGTGATTTGGCGATCAATGTGGCCGAGGGAAGCGGCTGGGTTAACGGTGCGCTTAAGTCGGCGATTAAGTTATGGCTGGGCGAAATCCCGACTAGTTCAAATACCGGTGTGTTGAATGATCTAAAAGTGGCGAATGCCCGTCAGCTAGCCCCTATACCAGATGGCCGGATCCCAAGAGTACGCTTTACCGGAGATGGGTCGGACTACTTCAACTTAACTGCAGGCTTTTTGCCTGGACATGATGATGGTGTTGTTGCCAGTCATTCCACATGTGGTGCAAGCCAAGCCGGTGATTTTAATAGTTGCTCGATGAGTGTTGCCTACGATGGCAAGCTGGCAACGCAATCAAGTGGTGTCAGTGATTTCATGCCCGATCATTATCCGTTGCTTATGGGAGACGGCTACAGCCATGGCGGATTGATTAGCAATACACATAGCGGGCAAGTCACAGCAGCAAATCATCAAACGACACTGACAAATGGTAAGACGCTGACAGTGAATACGACAGATGAAAAGTATTGGCTGACTGGGAACTATTATCGTTATGTTGATGGTTCTGATAACGTGACAATGTCACAGCTGGCAGTTGATTTACTCAACTAATATTCAGAAGCAAGAGGGCAAATAAGCCCTCTTGCTATCTGATTAGCATATTTTTGATTGCGAAGCCTTTATGAATAATAACAAGCGTATTGCTATCGCGGTGATTGTCGGAGCATCAGTACTGGCATACTGGATGGCAAGTCCATCAAAGGATGAACATCAGTTTGTTTCGGCAATGTCTGAAGCAGAGCAAGGTGATGTGTCAGCAGAGTAACAGAGAAAGGTATAGAGGAAAAGACTAAATTTGCCCGCGCCAGGTATTGTCTGCAAACAAAAAAAGGGACGCATGCGCATCCCTTTTTCGAAATTCATCTGGCAATTACTTGCTAGAAAGCGCACCGAAACGCTTGTTGAACTTGTCGATACGACCACCAGTGTTAACCTGACGCTGCTTACCAGTGTAGAAAGGGTGACACTTGTCGCATACATCAAGGTTGATGTCTTTACCCATAGTAGAGTTAAATACGAAAGTGTTGCCGCAAGAACATTTAGCGTTCACTGCTGTGTATTCTGGGTGAATACCTTGTTTCATGGGATAACCTCAAAGCTAAGGCCGTGTCGCTCTCCCGATCCTAAGCCGGGCACCACACGCGTTAATAACAGTATAACGTTTGGCTACCAGCAAGCTGACACCAATACGATAAATTAGGCGGCGTATAGTAATCAATCACGTCGCCCAGATCAACTAATGCGCTCCTTTTTTCACCGCTTTGCGCCCGCAGCCGGGCAAGGTACACTTCCTAATCTTAGTATATGTGGATTATTCGGTTAGTTATGACGCCCAACATTGCCCGCGTGGCTCTTCCTGTTCCCTTAGATAAGCACTTTGATTATCTGATAAAGCCTGGTCAAGCTCCCGTTATCGGTGGCCGGGTACGGGTTCCTTTTGGCCCAAAGCAGCTCGTCGGGATTGTTATGACACTCACGGATCAGTCCGATTTCCCTCTAGCCCAGCTAAAAGCGATTAGCGCCGTGCTCGATAGCGAGCCGCTGTGGCAGCCGCCTTTATTCAGCTTACTGAGTTGGGCCAGTAGCTATTACCAGTATCCGCTCGGCGATACGCTAGCCAATGCCATGCCGACACTGTTACGCAAAGGACGCGAAGCAGCCCCGAGCAGCCTGAAAATGTGGCAAATTACCGAAGCCGGACGAGACCAGCCGCTAGCCGCATTAAGCCGCGCCCCGCGACAGGCTCAGGTACTCAACACCCTGCGCCATGGCAAAAGCAGCCATGAAAGCCTGCTGGCCGAGGAGGTCAGTTCGGCAATACTGAAAACACTGAGTGACAAAGGCTGGATCGAAGCCCTCGAAGAAATCCCAGACCGCAGGGACTGGCTGCGTGATTTTGCCGTTACCGAAGAAAAGCCGAAGCTCAACGACGAGCAGGCATTGGCGGTTGCTACCGTCAATGCAAATCCGGAATTTGGCTGCTATTTACTGGAGGGGGTAACCGGCTCCGGCAAGACCGAGGTTTACCTCAACCTGCTCGAGCCAGTGCTAGCAGCTGGCAAACAGGCGCTGATCCTGGTCCCCGAGATTGGCCTGACCCCACAGACCATCAACCGCTTCCGCCGCCGATTCAACATCCCGCTGGAAACCGTTCACTCCGGGCTGAATGACACCGAACGGCTGTCATCCTGGCTGGCCGGAAGGGATAACCAAGCTGGCATTATTATCGGCACCCGCTCGGCACTGTTCACCCCCTTTGATAATCTCGGCATCATCATCGTCGACGAAGAGCACGATGCGTCCTACAAACAGCAGGACAGCCTGCGCTACCATGCCCGGGATCTGGCCGTGATGCGGGCTAACCGGGAGAACATTCCGGTGATCCTCGGCTCGGCCACCCCGGCACTGGAAAGCCTCCACAATGCCAAAACCGGTAAATACCATCACCTGACACTGACCCGCCGGGCGGGCAATGCCCAGCAAGCACGGCACGGTGTGCTGGATGTCAAAGGGCTCTATCTGGAGGCAGGGCTCTCTGCTCCGCTCATTGCCCGGATGCGTAAGCACCTCGAGGCCGGTAACCAGGTAATGCTGTTTCTCAACCGTCGCGGCTATTCCCCGGCCGTGATCTGCCACGAGTGCGGCTGGCTCGCCGAATGCAAACGCTGTGATGCCTACTACACTTTCCACCAGCAGTCGGGAGAGCTTCGCTGCCACCACTGTGCCACCCAGCGTCCGATGATGCCACAATGCGGCAACTGCGGCTCGACTCAGCTCAATGCCGTCGGGGTGGGTACCGAACAGCTGGAGCAGCAGCTGGCAACTTTATTTCCCGAATACAAGACCGTACGCATCGACAGAGACAGCACCCGCCGCAAAGGCAGCCTCGAGAGCTATCTCGAAGCGATAAAAAATAACGAATACCAAATTCTGATCGGAACCCAGATGCTGGCCAAGGGACACCACTTTCCGGATGTCACTCTGGTCAGCCTGATCGATGTCGACAGTGCCTTGTTCAGCAATGACTTCCGGGCATCCGAACGTCTGGCCCAGTTGTTCATCCAGGTAGCCGGACGGGCAGGTAGAGCGAGCAAACCCGGTGAAGTAATATTGCAGACTCACCATCCCGAACATGCCCTGCTGCAAGCTTTGCTGCACAAAGGCTATGACCAGTTTACTGTCAGTGCACTTGACGAGCGCAGGCAGGCATTTTTGCCCCCTTATACCTACCTGACCCTGTTCCGTGCAGAAGCCAACCAAAGTGAGCATGTTGAGCAATTTTTACAACAAGTTCAGATC
>NZ_JAKRFQ010000106.1 GCF_022347985.1 Photobacterium sp. OFAV2-7 | reverse complement strand
AGCAATGATGTGGTAGCGGATGATGCGTTTTCATTGGCGAACAATATCTCCAACCTATTGTTTAAAAACATTGCTGCTCTTCACTACAACAAAGAGCAGGGTACTTTTGTTACTGAATACAAAGACGGCAAGCAAGGCAGCAAGGTTGATACCTACGATGCCGCTTACTCAATTGTTGCCCTGTCAATTTACCAGCGTGCCAAAGATGCACTGCCAGTGGGTTACGCTTCAGCTGAAGCCAGTGATGTGGATCTGAAGTCAGCAGCAGGTAAAGAAGCACTGGCAATGATCAAAGGTCAGGCTGACTTCATCATTAACCAGCTAACAGGAAAAGACGGCCTGGTATTTGATGGCGTAACGCTGAATACCGTCAACAAGCTAACCAAGGAAAAATCACTGGATGCGCAGTTTGCCGCAATTCGTGGTTTAGTGGCTGCTTTCCTTGCAACAGACGATGTGAAATATAAGCAAGCAGCACGTTCTATCTATCTGGCGGTAGAGAAGAACATGTTTGACGAAAACATCGGCACATGGGCAACGGTTCCGGGCAAAGCGACAATCCATACGCCGTATACGGCTGCAGCGATCTCTGGCGGTCTGCGCGAGGCAATCTCTCACCTGAAAAACGAAGAAGGCGAGAACGAACCTGCTCTTGAGCTGACGATGCTGACTGATCGTTATGTAAGCTGGTTCCGCAGCGTAATCAACGGTGGTATGCAGCTTGCCGAGTGGATGGGCGACTCCGGTGAGAACCAAATCAAGGGTAGCAACTCTACTGATACCGATGAAGATGGTGTACACCAGATCATCGCTGCCGGTGGCAATTTCGGTACTGCAATGACTATGGCCAATAAGGTCAGCGTCAAGTAACAGGTAAAGTATCTTGATACTTATCAGGCAGCGATGTGAAGTCGCTGCCTTTGTCGTTTCGTCAATATTAACTTATTGATATTCAGTTCAATAGCTGTATTCAAGTACTCGTTCATATAAAGGTTGTTGTTATGTCAGTATCCCTAGGTTCGGATCAAAAGCTTGTCACTAGTGGATTTAGCCAATGGTGGCAGCGTTTGGCTTACCACCACAAGTGGACTGAGTCATTGCTGTACGTAATGTTTTTTAGTGGGTTGCTGCTCTGGGATACGGTAGGTGTTGACTGGCAGCTTGCCCGCTGGACCTTGCTGGTTCACATGTTGGTAGGCGCGACACTTTTTACCATCATTGTCGGCGCTTTTTGGGCCGCCCATCGACGCTTGATCACCTCTAGCAACAAGCCTTTCCTGCGCCAAACCGGCACTGTTATAGAGTGGCTGCTTATTGCCTGCTGCCTGAGTGGATTTTATCTGTTTTTCTATGGCAATCCGGGAAATGCGCTCGGTCTGTTTATTCAGGATGTCCATTTTTACTCATCATGGCTGCTGGCCCCGCTGGTGTTTCGCCATGCCATGAGATGGAGCGTGTTGAATCTGAATAAGTTTCGTCGCCAATAAGAGCCAGAAAGGCCGTATTACTTTGAATTTATTTACATTGGGGAGCCCATGTTAGCCAGTTTTTTAATTACCCTGCGAGAAGGGTTAGAGGCGTTTTTGCTGGTAGGTATCGCGCTGTCGTACCTCGCCAAGCTCAATGCCCGCCACTACAACAAATATATTTACCTGGGCGTGTTCGTCGGTTTAGTGCTTTCGCTTGCTGTGGCGGTGGTATTTCAGGTGGTCGTGGATCAGTTTAGCAACGAGCTGTACCGAAACTATTTGATGGCCGGGATTTTGCTGTTTGCTACTGTAGTGTTGACCTATATGGCAATCTGGATGCAAAAACAGGCCAAGAATCAGGTTGCACAGGTACAAAGAGAGCTGACGGAGATGGTCAGTACCGGCAACCTGTTCGGCTTGGTGTTTCTTTCGACCCTTGCCGTGTTGCGCGAGGGATTTGAAACGATTTTGTTCTTTTCTGCCCTGATGTACTCGAACTTTGGTGAGTTCAGTACTCAGGATGCCTTGATCGGCGCAGTGTCCGGGCTGGTGCTGTCCATTGTTCTGGTATGGATGATGCTTAAAAGTACCCGGAACGTGCCACTACGCTCGTTCTTCCGCTGGACAAGCTTACTTATCATTATCATTGCGGCTGGTTTGCTTTCTTCCGCTGTCAATATGCTGCAGGCGGCCCATGTACTGCCTATTGTTCATGCCCAGTTATTTGATATCTCGCATATTCTCGATGATCGTGGCGTCTTCGGCACCTTCCTGCGTGCGCTGTTTGGTTATAACTCGTCGCCAGGCCTATTGCAGCTGGTGGTCTGGGGCGGCTATATGCTGACCTTTATCTTTTTCTGGAACCGTGGATACAAACAGACATGAGCATGACATCAAATAAACATATTGCAGTACTCGGCGCAGGACCGGCTGGCCTGATGGCGGCCTGGGAGCTGGTAGAAGCCGGGTATCAGGTCACAATTTTGGAGCGTGATGATCATGTCGGCGGGATGTGTGCTACCCAAACCTTCAAGGGACAGCATGGTGAGTATCGGTTCGATTTTGGTGGTCACCGCTTTATTACCAAGAACCCCAAATTACTTGCATTTGTTGATGAGCTGATGGGCGATGAGCTGCTTTATGCCCAGCGCAAAAGCGTTATTCGTTATCGCGGTCGGGTATATCAGTATCCGCTGGCGATGCTCGATTTGATTAAAAACGCGCCGCTGCCTTTGTTGGTCGGTGGGGCGATTGATCTTGGTAAGCAGCTTTTTAAAGCCAAACCGCAGGACCAGTCGACAGTGAGTTTCGCGGAATGGATTGAAAGCCGGTTCGGTACAACCTTATACAAGCATTTCTTTGAAGGCTATACCGCCAAGTTGTGGGGAATCGATCCGGCATTTTTGTCGGGGGACTGGGCGTCACAGCGGATCAGCCTGATGGATCTGAAAGATGTGGCCCGCCGACTTCTGCCAGGGCGTCGTTCGTCGGTGCGCACCTATGCTCGCCAGTATCGTTATCCCAAGTGGGGCTTTGGTCAGCTTTATACCCGTTTGGCAGAAGAGCTGGAAAAGAAGGGGGTGAAAATTGTTCTGAATAGCGATGTCTGCGGATTAGCCTTTGATGCCAATAACCGAATTGAAGCGGTTGAATATCGGTATCAGGGTGAGGTTAACACGCTAAGCTGCGACGAGGTGATATCGACCTTGCCGTTACCGTTGATGTGTCAGCTAACCGGTTTTGACAGTGCCCTGGAGTTCAGGTCATTGCGCTTTATGAACATGCCAATGGAAACAGAGAATATTTCTGATAACACCTGGCAGTACCTTTCTGATCCTGAAATTTTGGGGACACGCCTGCAAGAGCCTAAACGTCGCTCGTCCTATATGGCACCGGAAGGGCGCTCATCAGTGATGATCGAAATTCCGTGTAATAAAGGCGATGAGGTATGGACGATGGAGGGTGAGAGCCTCCAGCAGCGAGTCTTCCGCGATCTTGAGTCACTCGGCGTCGATTCAAAACTGGCAACCGGTGAGTATTTTACCTCTTATACCGAGCATGCTTATCCGCTGATGGATATGACCTATCAGGCCAAGCGGGAAAAAGCGATCACTCATTTGTCGCAGTTCGACAACCTGATCATGACTGGCCGCCAGGGTACCTTCAGATACATCTTCACCGATACTGCCATGGAAATGGGAATGATGGCGGCGCAATCCGTTATTGATGGTAAGGACCGTCGTCGCGAGATATTCGATTTTCGTAACGAGAAAACCGTGATTGAGGTTCAGAGTGTGGCTTAACGAGAGTTGCTGTAGGGAGAACAAGATGAAACTGACCAACTTTACATGTGTATTGCGTACTTGCCTCGCTTTGTTGCTGGGGCTGGTTGCCAGCACATCAAGCCAGGCGTATTCCTATGCCGCAGCCGGGAAGGAGCCTGTTATTGATGGGCGCGAGGCGATTATGCAGGCGCTGGCTGCTGATGACTTTGCTGCCGCAAAAGTGGCTGTTGACGGTTTGCATGAAGAATTTACCTATCTGCTGAATGAGCATCAGGTCGATCTGCAAACGCCGATGGCACAGGCGCTGGCCGAAAAAGATGCCGCCAAGGTTGAAGCTGTGATGGATCGCGCCGTGATTGAGGAAATTATCCGCCGACTGGATGGCGCCGAGAAGAACTTGGGAGATTATCAGGTCGCCAAGGTGCTGGTGGTAAAGAGCAAGCTGTTTCTCGATTTGATTATGCCAAAGCTAGATGAAACCAATAGACAGCAGGCGACTACAGCGATCCAGGGTGTCCTCCAGGCGATTGGTAATCCAGGCGTTTTTGGTGTCGGTCAGGCACCTGCCGATCCTGCTGCCTTTAAACAGCAGCGAGAATTGCTCCTCGGAGCAATTGGCCAGTTGAAATAGTGATGAATGCGGCAGCACCTATTGGGCGATTAACTGAATGCCAGAGTTATGGTTGACCGAACGAACCGAGTGGTAACTTCATTAGGGGCTAATAAGCTCACTTTCATCATACTTATTGCACTGGTATGCATTGGGTGGTGGCTGTGGATTGGCCGTTTTCCTCTGGAGCTCACCAGTGATGATGCGCTTAACTTCTCACGAGGGGTTGAGCGCTTTTCGGTGCTGGAGTTCAGCCCGCATTTTCCGGGCTATCCCGCCTTTATCGGCTTGTCTCGATTGGCTGCTATCTGGGTTGAACCCGCAACCGCATCAGTTTGGATTTCGTTGTTATCGGCATTGTTGATCCCGCTTTTGATTGCTCGGTTGGTGTACCTGTTATCGGGATTTATGCCAGCCGCGCTATTGGGAACAGCTTTGGCTTATATGCAGCCGTTGCTGGCCTCGATAGCGCTTAGCGGACTGTCGGATTCAGCAGCGATGATGCTGTTTATGTTGGCGCTGATCGCTGCGCTTCAGAAAAAAAACATCATGACCGGGCTCTGGATTGGGCTGATGTTTGCCACTCGGCCATCTTACTTTCCGTTGGCACTCGGCATGCTCATGTTTCCGTTGTGGGGCGACTATGTCGGCTCAATACTGCGTGCGTACGGGCAGGCGGGCATGGCGATAACGGTGGTAGGGATACTTAGCCTGGGATTCATCTGGTTCCATGATGGTAGTGCTTATTTCGAGGAAGGGATACGTTTTACCCAGGGACATTTTGCAATCTGGGGTAATACCGTTGAGGGGGACAGCGCCAGCATATGGCAATGGACTCTGGCGCTGATGAAAGGGTTTGGCTGGCTTGGCGTGCTAGTCGTGATTGGCTCGCTATTACATGCCGTGGCTGGGCTTATCACCAAACCAGTCAAGGTTGACAGTCAAAAGCAGATGGCCCTGATAGCGGCAATCGCCGGCTTGTATTGGGTATGGATCACGGTTGGACAAAACCCGGATAACTTACGCCACTGGGCGCCGGTGCTGTTCCTGTCTTTAGTGGTGTTTCCCGTACAGCTGAGTAGGTTACGAAAAGGGGTATTAATCAGTGATCGGAACGTGCCAGTGGCGGGAATCATCGCTAGTGGTGCGGTTATCTACTGCCTGATTAGCGGGTATCAAAGTATATATAACGCCCCGTTGCAGGCACCAGTTCAGCAGGCAATGGGCTGGATCAAGCTCAACCCTCAAGTCAGGGTTGTCGGCTCCAACTACAGTGTGAATCTGTTACGTGAGCAACTTGGCAGTCATGCCATCTATGACATGTATTACCCCAGCAGCAAGCTGGCACTGGTCAATGCTGCCAAGCGTACTCCGCAAAGTGCCTGGCGGATATCGGGAACACGATTGCCCCGCCAACAACTGATTGCCGAATTCAGACCACGGTTTATCGGGGAAAGGCGTCTCTATTTATATCAAATTAGTCAGTGATCCTGGTTACTGGCTGGAAGTAGTGAGTGTAAAGGCGAATGAAGTTAATAAGTATATATAAGCCTGTGAAGCAACTAATTTTGCTGATGTTAGTGTTGCTCAGCCAGTCGGCAGTAGCAATCGAGAAAAGTAGCTCGATGTTGTTTAATTTGGATAAGAGCCAGATTATCAGTGCTAACTTTGATGCGGGAAGCGTCAGTATTCTGGCCCGTGAAGACGGCAAACTACTTGCCGAGTCGACTATTGGTCGGGATATCCGCCGTATAGCCCTGACGGATGACGGCAAGTTGTTGCTGGCGACAGATTATTTGAATGATCAGGTTGTGTTGCTTGATGCCAAGACGCTTGAAACCCAGCAGGTGACGTCTGTGCCGTCGCGCCCTTTTGGGGTCGTGTTTGATGCGAGCCATCAGCGCTTTTTCGTTACCAGCTTTGAGCGTGACAAGCTGCTGGCTATCGATACCGAGGGGACTATTATCCAGACAATCGATACGGCGTCGACACCTCGAGGGCTGGCGTTGACGGATGATGGTCGGATGCTGGTGACGCATTCACTGTCAGGCCAGGTTTCTATCTATGATGTGAAGGCTGAGCAGCCAACATTACTCAAGGTTGTGCAACTGGCAGATACTGCCGCCGATCCGGCTAAAACGACGCCGCAGGGCAAGCCTCGCCTGCTGGATAATATTGCCATTTCACCTGATGGACGACAGGCTTGGTTGCCGCATGTTCTTTGGTCGTTTGGTCACGATTTTCAGTTTCAGTCGACGGTATTTCCGACAGTCTCACTGCTGGATCTGGAGCCGGGCAATGAGCATGAGATTGTTGACGAGCGTAAGCAGCTATTTAAGCAAATCAATATTATCGAAAGTGGTAACCGAATTCGTATCGTTTCTAACCCGCACGATGCAGTGTTTACCGATGACGGTAAGAAGATTATTTTCACCCTGGCAGGTTCAGAAGACCTGATGGTGTTTGATCTGTCACGACAGGGCAAGAAGAATAAAAAACGCCACCGTCGCAAGAAGTTCCAGGGAGGCGTGAAAGCCACCCAGATTTACCGCAATGTCCCGGGAGACAATCCGCGTGGCATACTGGTTAGTGGACGCGAGCTCTATGTGCAGAATGCAATGACGCTGGATATTGCCAAGTTCGATACCGGTGCTGCTGGCCCGTTTGCCAAGGTAAAACTAAAGCAGGCGCACTTTGCCGACCTGGTATCAGTCGATCCGCTGCCCAAACAGTTGCGACAGGGCAAGACCTTGTTCAATAGTGCCAATATGGCAGACTCACCTGATTTCCCGATGGCCGGGGATTTCTGGATGAGCTGTAATTCCTGCCATTTCGACGGATTCAACTTTACCAACCGCCAGCTAATGGAAGATGGCAAGAAGGACAGATTCAGCAACGCGCTGACTGGTCATGTCGATGTCCGGAAGATGATCGCCGGTGATCCGGTTGGTGCCTATATTGATATCATCCAGAAAACTCAGGGTGGCATGGGCGGAGATCCGCGTGAAGAGTCACTGCCGCCAGTGAGTGTCGAGAATCCACCGCTCGAGGCGGCCAAGATGATGTCGGCCCTGAACGAATATGTTCGTGCGCCGGAAAACTTGCCTTACCTGTCAACTTGGCTACGGTTGGATGATGACAAGCGCTATACCCATCCGGACGAGTGGATTAACTCAGCCGAGTGCTCTGACTGTCACACCACGATTTATGATCAGTGGGCCGATTCCAACCATGGAATGAATATGGACCACCCGTACTATCGTTTTCACGAGGATTTTGCCGCGAAAACGGAAGGTGAGGAGTTCCGTGTCTTGTGCCGTGGCTGTCACGCACCGCAAATGGTGATCAACGGTGACGAAGGACCGATGACTGACTTTGGAGATATGTGGGAAAAAGGTGGCGTGTCGCTCAAGGAGGCGTTTGTTCATGGCAAGTCAGTCAGCGAGCGAGGAACAGGCTGTGTCTTTTGCCACCGGGTGACCAAGGCTGAAAATGCCGGAGGTAACACGGACATGACGGTGAATATCAAAGACCGCGATAGCTATGTGTTTGAGGATGCCAAAAACAGCATGCTGAAGTGGTTGTCTGAAAAGCAGATCAATGCCATGCCTGAGCAGCATAAGGCGTCATACTCCAACCCAGAGCTCTACCAAAGCTCACTCTACTGTGCGACTTGTCATAACGAGTTTACGACAGGGCAGGGAGCGAATATCAACGACAACTTTGGTGAGTGGCTGGCCTCTCCGTTTAATGCACCGAATGATCCGAAACAGCATAAAACTTGTATCGATTGCCATATGACTCAGGATGTCACGGACTTTGATAATAAAGTGGGTGGCCAGTCGACCAATGATGGTCCGATGAAGTCGAATCTGCGCTCGCACCACTTGGTGGGCGGCAACTACTTCTTTACCGGTATGCGAAACGCCGAGCATAAGAAGATGAGTATCGACATATTGAAAACGGCACTGAGTCTGGAGGTTGAAAAACAGGGCAACTTGCTGACAGCCAAGATCACCAATGTAAACTCAGGCCATGATATGCCGGGTGGTGCCCGCCGCCAGGTATGGGTGGAAGTGATTGCAACAGATGCCAATGGCCAGCAAGTTTATACCAGCGGGGTGATGAAAGACGGCGTTATTCCTAAAGATGCCCGTAAATTTGTCAAAGTGGGAGTCGACAAGGATGGCAAGCCGGTTGGCCTTCGCTTCTGGCGTTATGTGAAGATAGGGAAAGATACCCGGATAAAGTCAGGTGAAACCCGTAATGAAGTGTTTGAGCTACCGAAGGATGCTAAGTATCCGATTACTGTCTCTACGCGCGTGCTGTACCAGGTTTTTGCCAAGGCGCTTACCGACAAGGTTCGCAATGCCTATCCGGAGGAGAACATTCCGGATCCGGAAGTGATTGAGCTGCAGAAAGTTGTGAAAACATTCGCATCTCACTAGCCGTAAAACAAAAGCCGGTGCAGGTGATACTTATCTCCTGCACCGGCTTTTAGTTAACGATAGTGGCTAGTTACCAGTCAACCCCTTTACGGGCTTTGAT
>NZ_JAKRFQ010000105.1 GCF_022347985.1 Photobacterium sp. OFAV2-7 | reverse complement strand
CGCTCATTGCTAGTCAGCTCATTTCACATGAAAATATCGAGCTTATTCTGGTTGGAGGGCGGGTGTTTAAGCCTGCTATTATGTCTGTTGGCGCTGCAACTAATGCGATGCTGCAGGAAATCCACTTCGATCTTTGTTTCCTTGGTGTGTTTGCGCTGCATACCAGTTCGGGGTTAATGATCAATAACCTGGAAGAAGCTCAGACATTAAAAGTCATGATTGCGCAATCTGAGACAGTGGTGGGATTAGCTGATGCCAGTAAGCTGGATAAAGTAGGCACTCACTTCATTGCTTCGTGCGATAAACTGTCGGCTCTGGTGACCAGCAATGATGCTAACGAGGCAATTTTGGCTGAGTTGTCAGAAGCCGGGGTCGAGATTATCAAAGCCTAAAGCCTTTCCGTATTAGAAAAGGCTTATGTTCGCTGGAGGAACAGCCTTATCGCAAAATGTTGTTCTCATGGCGCCAGTCCATTATTGTCCAATCCTGCATTTGTGCATGAAGTGCCAATGCTGGATCCGGATTGACGGCAAACGGGCGGTCGACGGCATCAAGCATTGGCAAATCATTGATTGAGTCACTATAGCCATAGCTTCCCTTGAACTGGATGTCGTGATCGTCGATCCATGCTTTCATTCTTGTCACCTTTCCTTGTTGATAACTGAGTGTTCCGGTTGTTCTGCCGGTGATGATGCCGTTAATCTGTTCGAGGTTTATCGCAATGGCATCATCGGCACCGAGTAGTTTGGCAATAGGTTTTACCAGGTGTTCGCCTGTTGCTGAAATTACTAAGACTATATCGCCGCGCTGTTTATGCCATTGAATTCGAGAAATAGCATCGTCATAAAAGGCTGGTTTGATTTTCCTCTCGATGAACTCCGCCACCAGTTGAGTCAGCGTTTTGCTGTCCATGCCGATAATAGGTTTCAGGGTTGCCTGCATGTACCTATTCATGTCCATCGTCCCGTTGGCATAAGTAGACATTAATTCGCGTTCTTCTGCTAGGTGGGTATCTGATGCCAGTCCCTTTTCAGCGATAAATTTACTCCATAGGCTAGCCGAATCAGCAGCAATCAGGGTTTCATCAAGATCAAATACAGCTAGATAAGGCTTGCTGCTCATAGCCTGGTTCGTGTGTGTCAAACTTCTCTTCCTTTCATTTTTTTTCATCTGTCTTTTTGTATAAGCGCAGAGCATAGTGAGGGATTATGACAGTTCCCTTTCATTCCTATGTACTTTTGAAGGCAGACTGCATATTAGACATAGTGTTACCCGTCATAACTGACTGAAAATCAAATACTGTCTCATTAATGAAACGAATGTAGATCTGAAAAATCTGTATAGTCCAAAGGAATTATGTGAGTTGCTTCCTAAGATATTGTACGGTTGCTATGAAAGTATGCGGGAAGAATTATGTTTGTTTATATCACATCGGCAACTATGGATAGTCAGTGGCGAGAATATTAAGAACAAGGGATGAGCTCGAACAGCACCTGATTAAATCGGAGGACGGGAGTTACAGTGCTTATTATAAGGGAAACACGATGAAAAGTGCTTTCCAGCCGATAGTCTCAGCGTCTGGAGCGATTTTTGGCTATGAAGCGCTGCTTAGAATTTATAGTCAGGATGGACTGCAGCTAGAGACAGAACCTTTCTTTAGTACAGGTTTTATGCCTTCCAGTGATCGGATAAACCTTGATCGTTTGGCCCGGGTTATACACCTACGGAATTTTGCGCGTTTTGTCTCTGACGGCGCATTGTTCTTGAATATGACGCCCATCGCAGCGTTAGATGCCGGTAGTCAGCAATATGGGTATAACTCGCTTATTTCTAGAATCAAGGAGCTGGGTTTGTCGAATGATAGGATTTATTTTGAAATCCTCGAGCATACCTGTGCCAATGACCGACTGCTGGTGAGTTCGCTTCAGGACATGCAGGATTACGGTTTCCGTATTGCGATAGATGACTATGGTGTCGATGCTTCATCGGAAAGCCGTGTCAGGAAAGTAAACCCGGATATCATCAAGGTCGACCGCAGTTTGTTGAAAGATTATATGGACGGAAAACCAGAGGAGCTTCAGGCTGTTATTCACCTGGCACATGAGCTTAATGCCAAGTTGCTAACTGAAGGGCTAGAAAGCCAAGGTGATTTTAATACGGTCAGGGAACTGGGCGTCGATTACATGCAAGGCTATTACATTGGCCGCCCTGTGCTGGTGAGCGAACTTCCCTGTATTTTCGAGCCTATTTGATAGACCCGAATGTCTATTGTCGCAGCTCTCTCATTTTCCACTGTTATCAGCAGAAAATGAGAGAATCATCATTGGTCAAGCTTAGTGGGCAACACCACCTTCGGTGAGTTTTTTCGGGTTGAGGAGCGACTCAAGCTCTGAACGGCTGAGATCTGTTTCTTCTTCCGCAACATCGATAATTGGTCTTTGCTCTTTATAGGCCTTCTTGGCTATTTCTGCGGCTTTCAGATAGCCAATAACCGGATTGAGCGCTGTCACCAATATCGGGTTTTTTGCCAGAGCCAATTGCAGGTTATCTTCCCGGACGGTGAAGCTACCGATGGCTTTATCTGCCAGCAGTGTGGATGCATTGGCAAGTAGCTCAATACTCTGTATGAGGTTTAGCGCGATCACTGGCAGCATCACATTGAGCTGGAAATTACCAGACTGACCACCGACTGTAATTGTGGTGTCATTGCCGATAACCTGAGCGGCAACCATAGCTGCCGCTTCGGGGATCACAGGGTTTACTTTACCCGGCATGATAGAGGATCCCGGCTGAAGCGCTTCTAATTCTATCTCTCCCAAACCAGCAAGTGGACCTGAGTTCATCCAGCGTAAGTCATTGGATATTTTCATGACGGCCACGGCAGCTGTCTTTAGCTGGCCAGACAGGGCGACAATGGCATCCTGACTGCCCAGATTGTAGAAAAAGTTATCACTGCAGGTGAAGCTGATCTCAGTCGAGACGGAGATATTATTGGCAAAAATGGCAGCGAACTCTGGCTCGGCATTGATCCCGGTACCCACCGCGGTGCCACCCTGGGCCAGTGCTGTCACATTTTCCAGTGCATGTGTGATGCCTAGTTGGGCTTTTTCCAGTTGTATCTTCCAGCCTTGAAGTTCCTGGCCGAGTGTGACAGGCATGGCGTCCATCAAGTGGGTACGACCCGTTTTTACCACGTGACCAACAGATTCCGTTTTGCTGTCAATGGTGTCAATCAGGTGCTGCAGTGCCGGAAATAGCTGAAAGTGGCAGGCAAGGGCGGCACTGACCTGAATAGTCGTCGGAATCACATCGTTACTACTTTGGCCCATATTGACATGGTCGTTGGGGCTGACAGTTTTGCCACTTTTCTGGCTGGCAAGGGTGGCAATGACCTCGTTAGCATTCATGTTCGAGCTGGTCCCAGATCCTGTCTGAAAGACATCGATAGGAAACTGCTCTAAATGCTGGCCGTCGATGATTTCCTGGCAGCTGTCGATAATGGCATGGGCAATATCATGCTCGAGCAATTTGAGTTCCAAATTGCTGCGTGCAGCGGCCTGTTTGACAAAAGCCAGTGCCTGGATGAACTGCTTGGGCATAGTCATGCCGCTGATCGGAAAGTTGTCGACAGCTCGCTGAGTCTGAGCTTGATAGAGGGCATCCTGAGGGACGTGAACATCGCCCATGCTGTCTTTTTCAATGCGATAATGGGAGCTCATGATAGATATCCTTAGAATCCGGAGTTGTGGTGTAATTGCAAGAGGTTACGTTGCAGAGAATAGAGCTGGCGCTTCCCTTCGTCTGACTGGCCGTAGTACTTCTTTAATGCCATTAGAGGGCAATGAAGATGATCGAGGCAGATGCGGCGGAAAATTCGCGAATGCCCTTTATGTGCAATAGCGTCAGTGAGGTGAAAGAAGACTCGGCGTAAAAAGAGTTCTTGAAGCAAAGGGTTATAGTTCGGCGAATGGCGGCAGTAATAGGAGGCGAGATTTAGCCCTGACTGGACAAAGTCGATTATGACATCGGGCTCAAAACCAGGTATGACTGGGTGATTGAGAAATCGCTCTTCTGCTTTGAAAAATAGGCTATAGAGCCGTGCTTTTTTTTCCATATGGCGGACCAAACCCTTGCGTCAATCGTAGTGATAATTATTATCATTTAAGTTATTAATGTGCAAGGTGTAATAATGGCATACGGTTAAGTTTATACTATCTGGTCGATAGCCCTTATCGTGAGAGGCCTGTTTATGGATAGCAATTAATTGTTGTGGTCTTATTATTTGGGCAAAGAATATTACTTGCTACTCGCTATGATTTAAGTGGTAGGTCTGTTTTATGTAAGCAAGAGAACGTGATACAAATCACATTCATTTGGTGACTGCGATAATCGATAGTTTGATTGGTCTGGTATGATGACACATCACATACTTTGTTGTGGGAAGTAGTATGAAAGTATTAAGTGTTTTTTCGTCATGGATGTGCCTTGGTTGTTTGCTTGTTGCGGTACCTGTAATGGCTGATCCGGTTGAAGATACAACCTCCAGCGCGTTGACCGTCCCCAAGGCGATGAGAATGCTGCAAAACCAGGGCTACCATGATTTCAGGAAGATCAAGGTGGAGCGCGAAGAGAACGAAATTGAAGTTGAAGCGCGAGACAAAGAAGGCCGTAAGGTTGAACTGGAAATTGATCTTTATACGGGCAAGATAACTGATATTGATTAGGCTGATAGCACTCGGCTATCAACCTTCAACCTATCCAACTGTCTGCTGTATTTCTGCTAGGTTCTGACTAACATTGCGCAGGATTTAGCGGGAAGCCTTATCTGATAACATGTATCTTTGTTTTTATTGTCTGGACACGCCTTCCCGGATGTCACTACTTCAGCGGTTTCTATTAATGTGCCGTCCATATCGAGCAAGTCTATATAGTTACCTGCCGGAAGCGAGATAGTGTTCTCCTTGGTACCGTTGTTGATCACCACGACACCGGTATCCCCGCGCTGGAACATCAGCAGATCGTCGCTATGCTCGAAGCTATGCATCGGTTCGCCATGGGTAAGATTATGGAACCGAATCATACTTTGCAGCATAGGATCCTGCCAGGTATCGAGCCACCTTGGCTTTCCGTCATCCGACAGAATTCCGCTGGTATCCAAGTCCGAGTAGATCAGTGGCACGCCTCCGTCTCGGCCCAGTACGTAGCAGTAGGCCAGTCTTTCGTTGTGCTCGGTCATAACTTGGTTGAGGAACACGTCATTGTTGGGAATGTCGTGGGTCGTTGCGAAAGTAATAGCTCTATCATTAGCAAGTGCTTGGCCGACAGAGTATGGGTTGGCTAGATCCGTGATCGGTTCTCCTTTTTCAAATACGTTGAAAAGAGAATGAAATAACGGGAAGTCATACGCGCCAAGCCGGGTGTCTTTAAGATATGGCTTGAGAAATAGCTCATATTCTTCTTTCGTTGCTCCACCGTCGGTAATGATCTCTCCGAAAATGTGGGTGTCTTCACTGATCTTTTCGTCCCAAACCTGTTGAATGTGTTCAAGGGTCAAATGTTTGGCCGCGTCGATACGAAATCCACTTATACCTAATAGCTTTAACGCCTTTAGGTAGGATTGTTGTACTTTTACTACATTATTATTGCATTTGAGCGTCGGTAGCCCGGGATCTTCATGTCCGCTGCTAATACGGCCGTTCTGTACTTGCCATGGATCCTTCCAGTTTTCGATCGGAAACGCCTGAATAAAGTCACTTTCGGTGAAAAGCGGTTGAGATAAATCGCCAAATAGCCTTATTGATTCAAAATATTCCACTTTCTCGTCATAGTCTTGCAATATGCCCGCGTTAGGGTAGTCAAGATCAGTGCGAATATCGGACTCGTTGGCCATGTGGTTGAATACAATATCGGCATAAACCAGCAAGTCGTGTTGCTTCAAAGTAGTTGTCATCTGCTCGAAATCAGCAGTATTGCCAAGTTGGTTGTCAATAACCCGGTAGTCTTGTGGTTGGTATCGTTGCCACCATTGAGTGCCTTTGTTCGTTATTTTGGACTTCATCGGTGGCGATACTAGTACCGCTTTGAAGCCTGATTTGGCAATGGCTTCGGCATTTTCAGCTATACGGCTGTAAGGCCAGTCAAAGGCATGGAGAATAACATTGGTTGCCTTTGGCGATAGGTGAGTTGAAAAGCTCGTCGTCATGTTTTGTGCTTCCATTAACAATCTACAGAAAGTCTACTGACTGTATTTGAAAAAGTATTCAGCTATTTACCTCCCAAAGAGGTAGGAGACAGGGGGAGTAGAGGCGTTTAGCTAGCAAATTCGGGCGCTCCGAGAATTATGACAATTATATAAAATCTCGTTATTGATATTTCCCACCAATAAATACGAGTACGAGGCAGCCACTGTCGGTGTGAAAGTAGTAGTTGTCATACCAATAAGTGTGAACGCTGTAATAAATTTTTACTTTCGTAATATATCAATCAAGATTCACTGCAAAAGCATTCTCAAAAAGCATGGAAATGTGGTATATATGTGCATGATTGCTTACTAACAAGGAGGTACACTATGGCTGGTGTTTTAGGAATGATTTTGGCAGGTGGAGAAGGGTCTCGTCTGCGTCCGTTGACGGATACGCGTACTAAGCCTGCAGTGCCATTTGGAGGTAGTTACCGCCTGATAGATTTCGCATTAAATAACTTTCTTAATGCTGATCTGATGAAGATTTATGTACTGACTCAGTTTAAATCTCAGTCACTCTACGTGCATATGAAGAAAGGCTGGAATGTCTCAGGTATTACGGGCCGATTTATTGACCCGATCCCTGCACAGATGCGGATGGGTAAGCGCTGGTATGATGGCACGGCAGATGCTATTTACCAGAATCTGCGTTTTGTTGAACTCGAAGAGCCGGATCAAGTTTGTATTTTCGGTAGTGACCATATCTACAAAATGGATGTTAAGCAGATGCTTGACTATCACCTGGAGAAGAAGGCGGATCTAACGGTATCGGCCCTGCGTATGCCGTTGAGTGAAGCCAGTGCTTTCGGGGTGATAGAAGTGGATGCCAATGGCTGCATGGTTGGTTTCGAGGAAAAACCTGAGAATCCGAAGTCTATTCCGGGAGATCCTGATCATGCGTTAGTTTCCATGGGGAACTATATCTTTGAAACTGGCGTACTGAGCAAAGAGCTCGAGGAAGACGCAGTTAACGAACAATCAAGCCATGACTTTGGCAAAGATATTATCCCTAAGCTGTTTCCGTTGGGTAAAGTATTTGTCTATGACTTTACGACCAATGTGATCCCGGGAGAGAAGAGCACAGGATACTGGCGCGATGTTGGTACCATTGAGTCATACTGGCAAGCACATATGGATTTGCTGTCAGAAGATGCGCCGTTTTCTCTATATAACCGTCAGTGGCAGCTGCACACTTTCTATCCGCCACTTCCGCCCGCAACAGTGCTTGATAGCGAAGAGCACAAGGTTGATACTAATAACTGCATGATATCGGCTGGCAGCTATATTCGTGGCGCTAAAGTCTATAAGTCAGTATTGGGTTTCCGTACTAATGTTGATCATGGCTCCACAATCAGTGAGTCAGTTATTTTGGGCGATGTAAAGATCGGTGCAGGCTGTTCGATTCGCCGTGCTATTATCGATAAGAATGTTCATATCGCACCTGGTACGATTATCGGTGAGGATCTTGAAGAAGATAAGAAGAAGTACCATGTGTCAGACGAAGGAATTGTCGTGATACCAAAAGGAGCAAAAGTTGGTTACTAGAAAGAAACCGATGTCAGGAAAATCGCTCAAGATTTTATTTGTGGCGTCTGAAGTCGAAGGTTTGGTCAAAACCGGCGGTTTGGCTGATGTTGCCAAGTCGCTGCCTTCAGCGCTTAAAGAGATGGGGCATGATGTTCGTATTGTTATGCCGCTGTATCAGAAGGTTGCAAATTCTGAGCAGGCAGAAACACTGCTTGATACCGAGTTATATGTTGCCCCTCAGCCGGCACCTGTGAGTTATCAGGTGAAGGCGCTGGAGAGTGGCAAGGTGACTGTCTACGGAGTCGATGCGCCTCAGTATTTTGCGCGCCCCGAGCTGTATGCAGAAAACAACCAGGCATATTATGACAACGGTGAAAGGTTTGCATTTTTTAGTGCAGCATCGTTGGATTTGTGTGAGAAGATGGGCTTTCAGCCGGATATTGTTCATTGTAATGATTGGCATACTGGCCTGGTTCCCTTCCTGCTCCGGACTAGGTACGCCGATGATGCGTTTTTTGCTCAGACGAAAAGCGTGATCACAATCCATAATGCGGTATTCAAAGGCGTATTTAACTACGATCAGTACAGTTTGATTCCTGAGCTGATTCAGCGTCGCTATATCAATGCCGAAGTCGACCCTTCTCATGTAAGTATGCTAAAAGCCGGTGTGGCTTATGCCGACAAGGTTAATGCCGTCAGTCCGAACTATGCCTCTGAATTACTCACGCATTTAGGCTCGCACGGAATGGAAGCCGATTTTCAGGCCCGTGCTGCTGATCTTTACGGCATTGTGAATGGCTGTGACTATCAAGACTGGAACCCAGAAACGGATCCCTTTATTAAGCAGAGCTTTAAAGCCAATAAGGTTAGCCTGGTGCGAGGTAAAAAAGCGTGTAAACGTGATTTACAGCAACAGGTCGGGCTACCGGTTGAAGATGTACCGCTTTATGGGATGGTTTGCCGTCTGACCGAACAGAAAGGGATTCACTATATCATTCCGATGCTCAAAGACTTCTTGGTCAATGATGTACAGGTGGTGATAGTTGGTACGGGTGATCCGAAGCTTGCTGCGGCACTGCGTGATATTAGTGAAGCGCATAAAGAGAAGTTTGCTTTTGTAGAGGCCTACAGCAATCCGCTGGCACATTGTGTCGAGGCCGGTGCAGATTTCTT
>NZ_JAKRFQ010000104.1 GCF_022347985.1 Photobacterium sp. OFAV2-7 | reverse complement strand
GAAAATCGACGACAACAAAAAAACTCAAAAGATATAAAAAAGGAGCCAAGAAGGCCCCTTTTCTAACCGTTTGACGAACGACTACGCGTCCATTTCGGCAATATTGACTTTCCAGGTATCCGGGCCAGTCTGATGGGCATTGGTCCCTTCAGCATCAACCGCCACTGTCACCGGCATATCTTCAACTTCAAACTCGTAGATTGCTTCCATGCCAAGGTCTTCAAACGCCACAACACGCGCTTTCTTAATAGCCTTGGCCACAAGATAAGCGGCACCGCCGACAGCCATCAGGTAAACGGCCTTGTGCTCCTTGATGGATTCAATCGCAGCCGGACCGCGCTCGGCTTTACCTATCATCCCGGTAAGCCCAGCCTGACCGAGCATCATTTCCGTGAACTTATCCATACGAGTCGACGTTGTCGGGCCTGCTGGGCCAACAACCTCATCACCCACCGCATCAACAGGGCCGACGTAGTAGATAAAGCGGTTTTTGAAATCAACCGGGAAATCTTCACCTTTGGCCAGCATATCCTGAATACGCTTATGAGCAGCATCACGGCCGGTCAGGATTTTACCTGACAGTAAAATGGTCTCGCCGGATTTCCACTCCTGGACATCGTCTTTGGTGACTTCGTCAATATTAACGCGGCGAACATTATCCCCCACTTCCCAAGTCACTTCAGGCCAATCTTCCAGCTTCGGTGGCGTTAGCTCCGCCGGGCCAGTGCCATCAAGTTTGAAATGAACGTGACGGGTTGCAGCACAGTTCGGGATCATGCAGACAGGCTTGGAAGCGGCATGAGTCGGCGCTGTTTTGATCTTCACGTCGACAACGGTTGTCAGGCCGCCGAGCCCCTGCGCGCCGATACCCAGCTTATTTACACGGTTGTAAATATCCAGGCGAAGCTCTTCCTCGGCATTCTGCGCCCCACGCTCTTGCAGCTCATGAATGTCAACCGACTCCATCAGCGACTCTTTTGCCAGTACGGCTGCTTTTTCGGCGGTACCGCCGATACCGATACCCAGCATCCCCGGCGGACACCAGCCAGCCCCCATGAGCGGTACTGTTTTTTCAACCCACTCGGCAACATCATCAGACGGGTTCAGCATTACCATCTTGGTTTTGTTTTCAGAACCGCCGCCCTTGGCAGCGATCTGAATCTCTACCTTATCGCCCGGTACCATATCGATATGTACCACGGCAGGGGCATTGTCTTTGGTATTCTTACGGCTTCCGGCTGGATCCGCAACGACAGAGGCTCGCAGCGGGTTATCCGGGTTGGTATACGCCTGGCGAACACCTTCATCAATCATTTCCTGTACAGTCAGATCGCTGTCCCACTGTACATTCATACCAATTTTGACAAAACACGTGACAATACCGGTGTCCTGGCAGATTGGGCGATGGCCTTCTGCCGACATGCGCGAATTGATCAGGATCTGTGCAATGGCATCTTTCGCTGCCTGACTTTGCTCCTTGTTATAGGCTTTTTCCAAGGCCTGAACAAAATCCAGCGGATGGTAGTATGAAATGTACTGTAGTGCGTCCGCCACACTATCAATCACATCTTGCTTACGAATGACGGTCATAATTGCCCTCGTTATTTATTATCATTCCATGGCGCCCGACTATTTTGCCGTTACAGCATGCTTCCAGTGTAGGGTGTGGTTAGCATTGCTCGAGTTCTGCGTATAGGGAATAGGATGTGCAGAAAGCAATGCAACCACGCGCCATGATCCTCATGGCTGTGTCCTTTATGAGCTACTCAGACTGAATCAGTAAAAATAAAACACAAAGGATCGTCCTTGGGCGTCGTATTAAATTCTGCGTTTATGATACTCTTGCCAACAATTTCGCGCCATGCGCCAATCGAACACCTGTCACAAAAAAGAAAATGATTTGTAAATCGCATCCCCTACTCGCAATAGAGCAACTCGATTATACCCCAGAAGCAACTCTGTCTTGGTTTGAGCCCTTGTCCAACCATCCCTGGGCTATGATATTACGCTCGGCAGCTCAGGATCACCCTGATAATCGCTTTGATATTCTAGTTGCCGATCCTTTAGCCACTTTAGAGACACATGGTGAAACAACCCGTATTAAGTTTTCAAATGGCGACGAAAAAGCGAGCAGCGCCGATCCGTTCAAGCTAGTAGAAGAACTACAGGCATCATTATTGCCACCGCTTAAACCTATGACAGATGTACCATTTATTGGCGGTGCCCTTGGTTATTTCAGCTACGATCTCGGTCGACGGGTGGAAGTTCTCCCTGCGCTTGCCGAACAGGATATTGATGCTGCAGACATGGCTGTCGGCATTTATGACTGGGCACTGATCGCCGATCACCATACCCAAACGCTGTTTCTCGTATCACCAAAAGACAGCGGACGACTGCAATGGCTCCAGGAGCAACAAAATGCCTTTAAGCTGCAACAGGTCGGCGCCAGCAAGCAACAAAACAGTTCATTTTCATTAACAACCCAGTGGGCCGCCAATATGACAAAGGCGGCTTATTGCAACAAATTTGACCGGGTGCAGGACTACCTGCTATCCGGGGACTGCTACCAAATCAACCTTGCCCAGCGCTTCCAGGCAAGCTACCAGGGTGATGAATGGACAGCCTACCTGCGCCTTGAACAGACTAATGGCGCGCCGTTCTCCGGGTTTATCCGCACCTCGGAATGTACGGTTCTCTCTGTATCTCCGGAGCGTTTTCTTCAACATAATCAAGGTTATGTTGAAACAAAACCCATCAAGGGCACACGGCCTCGCTCTATCGATGAAAAACAAGATGCCGACAACGCTACCGAGCTACGCCATGCCAGCAAGGATCGCTCGGAAAACCTAATGATTGTCGACTTGCTGCGAAATGATATTGGTCGGGTGGCCAAGCCTGGTTCAGTGGCAGTCCCCAAGTTGTTTGAGATCGAAAGCTTTCCGGCCGTCCATCACCTTGTCAGTACAGTCACCGGCGAGCTGGATACACAATACTCCTCAACCGATCTGTTGCGCGCCTGTTTTCCCGGTGGTTCAATTACCGGCGCACCTAAAATTCGCGCCATGGAAATCATTGAAGAGCTGGAACCACACCGCCGCAGCGTCTATTGCGGCAGTATTGGCTATATCAGCCGCTGTGGTCGAATGGACACCAGTATCACCATAAGAACCCTTATTTCTCAGCAAAATACCCTGTATGCCTGGGCGGGCGGCGGGCTAGTTGCAGACAGTGATGCCGACAGCGAATACCAAGAAACACTGGACAAACTGAGTAAAATTCTGCCAATCTTAGAAAAGTAGATTGTTACCTATGCCCAAGTAATTCTCGCTGAAACGAGCATCTTGAAGTCGCTTGGGTATATCAATAACCACGGACGGTTTATGGACTATCAGCAACAATTGCTAGCGCGTTTTCTGCTAGCCCCACAGACCAGCTATGACCAAAGCCACTCGGCTCGGGTCAGACAGCATGTGTCTGCGTCCGGCTCCTTTAAGCGAGCAGCGGTTATGATCCCCCTTGTCCCCCGTCAGAATAGTTTCAACGTTGTCCTGACACGTCGCGCCAGCCACTTAAGACACCACCCAGGCCAAATTGCCTTCCCAGGTGGTGGATATGAGTCACAAGATACTGATTTAATTGAAACTGCTATCCGGGAAACCAAAGAAGAAACTGGAATTTTATGCAACAGAGAGCGCATATTGGGACAGCTTCCTTCTTTGCCGACAATCAGTGGCTATATCGTCACGCCGTACTTGTCGATCATCTCCCCAAACTACAGGCCAGCCCTGGACCCAAACGAGGTTGACGACCTGTTTGAAGTGCCTATCAACCACCTATTAAACCCAGTGAATATGCGCACTGAGAAATTTACTATCGACGGCATAAAACACAATATTTATGCAATTCCATACGGTGATTATGCTATTTGGGGGGCGACCGCCCAGATGATTCGATTGTTATCAAAACAGCTCTGGTATTAATAAACCCACTTCTAACACATCATTTTCCCTAACCTGCCCGCAACATCCTTTGTGATCAAGATCACCTTTAATTGTATTGCAATTTGCACCCATTACATAACGGGATCTCGATCAAAGTTTTCCTTCTATAAATCCTCAAAATGCGCGCCGTTCCTAATTTCCGTTCCGTAATTTAACTTAGGTATATAACCATGCATACCACTTCCAACACAGCAGTAGCTTCAACGGCTAAAGCAAAATGGACGTATAAAGATTTTACTTGGGCCCTTTCACTATTCGGTACCGCTGTAGGTGCCGGTGTACTTTTCCTTCCGATTAAAGCTGGTGCCGGCGGTTTCTGGCCACTGGTTATCCTTGCCCTGATTGCTGCACCAATGACTTGGTTCGCACACAAGAGCTTGGCTCGTTTTGTACTTTCTGCTAAAAACCCAGAAGCTGACATCACCGATACTGTTGAAGAACACTTTGGTAAAGCTGGCGCAAACATCATCACTTTTGCTTACTTCTTCGCCATCTACCCAATCGTTCTAATCTACGGCGTTGGTATTACCAACACGGTTGATTCTTTCATGGTTAACCAGATGGGCATGGAATCTGTTCCACGCTGGCTTCTGTCTGGCGGCCTGATCGTTGCGATGACTGCAGGTGTTGTCTTCGGCAAAGAGCTAATGCTTAAAGCCACGTCTGCAATGGTATATCCATTAGTATTCATCCTGCTTGCACTGTCTGTATACCTGATCCCTGATTGGAACACATCAATGGTATCGGTAAGCCCAGACTGGAGCGCAATGCCTGCTATTATCTGGCTAGCAATTCCAATCATTGTATTCTCTTTCAACCACAGCCCAATCATCAGCCAGTTCTCTAAAGAACAGCGTCGTGTATACGGTGAAGATGCAGCGAAGAAAACTGACATGATCACTGGCGGCGCAGCAATGATGCTGATGGGCTTTGTAATGTTCTTCGTATTTTCTGTTGTTCTTTCTCTGTCTCCAGAGCAGCTAGCAACAGCAAAATCACAAAACATCAGTGTTCTGTCTTACCTTGCTAACGTTCACGAGTCTCCGCTGATTTCTCTGCTTGGTCCACTAGTTGCCTTCGCAGCAATTACATCAAGCTACTTCGGTCACTTCCTGGGTGCTCACGAAGGTCTTGTTGGCCTGGCGAAGTCTCGCTCAGACATGCCTGTTAAGAAGATTGAGAAAATCTCTCTAGGTTTCATCGTAGTAACTACTTGGATCGTTGCAGTTATCAACCCAAGCATCCTGGGTATGATTGAAACTATGGGTGCTCCAATGATTGCAGCAATCCTGTTCCTGATGCCTGTATTCGCAATGTACAAAGTACCAGCTATGGCTAAGTACAAGACTTCTGCACCAGTACAGATTTTCACAGCTCTTTGTGGTATCGCGGCAATTACTTCTGTAATCTACGGCGCATTCTAAGAGAGCATCACACTTGTTGTGATGAATATGGACTACCAACTTAGCTGTCTGAGAAAATGTGCCACAACGCATAGTCTTCTCAAGCAATTCGGGTAGAATATATGACACCAAAGAGCAGGAAGCGTGTGCCGACTGCTCTTTTGTTTTTCTAGTGATCTCGCCAAGGAAGGGGCGAGAATTTAATACTATGACAGTCTTGGCCGGAGGCAAGAGCGCTTCCTACCGACTGAGGTAATTCGCATGATCAGTGTTTTTGATATCTACAAAATTGGTGTGGGCCCTTCCAGTTCGCACACGGTTGGTCCAATGAAAGCAGGTAAGGAGTTTATTGACGACCTGCGCTCAATGGGCAAATTACGTGATGTAACTAAAATTACCGTTGACGTTTATGGTTCACTTTCTCTTACCGGTAAAGGTCACCACACAGATATCGCTATCATTATGGGGCTTGCGGGCAACAGCCCGGAACATGTTGATATCGATAGTATCCCGGGCTTTATCTCTCGTGTTGAAGAAACCGAGCGCCTTCCTGTTGGCATGCACTGCCACACTGTAGATTTCCCTCGCGACGGCGGTATGAACTTCCATACTACCAACCTTCCTTTGCACGAAAACGGCATGACCATCCACGCATGGATTGGTGACGAAGAAGCCTATACGAAAACGTATTACTCCATCGGCGGTGGCTTTATCGTTGATGAAGAAAACTTCGGCAAAGCAGCAGAATCAAGTGTCAAAGTTCCTTACATGTATACCATGGCTGAAGAGCTGGTTGAGCAATGTAAAGAAAGCGGCCTGTCTATCAGCTCTCTGGTAATGGCTAACGAGCGCGCGATGAATGCCGAGGAAGAGATTAACACTTACTTCGCCAATATCTGGAAAACCATGCGTGAGTGTATGGAACGTGGTATGAGCGAAGAAGGTATTCTGCCGGGACCACTACGTGTTCCTCGCCGTGCTGCCGCCCTGCGCCAGCAGCTAATGACGACTGAGAAACTCAGCAATGACCCAATGACTGTGGTTGACTGGGTTAACATGTACGCTTTCGCTGTCAACGAAGAAAACGCCGCTGGCGGCCGTGTCGTGACCGCACCAACCAATGGTGCTTGCGGCATCATCCCGGCGGTACTGGCGTACTATGACAAGTTCATCCAGTCTGTCGGACCAAAAGAGTACACTCGCTACTTCGCCGCATCTGGTGCAATTGGAGGCCTTTACAAGCGCAATGCTTCTATCTCGGGCGCCGAAGTAGGCTGCCAGGGTGAAGTTGGTGTGGCATGTTCAATGGCAGCTGCCGGCCTTGCTGAGCTGATGGGCGGTAGCCCTGAGCAAGTATGTATGGCCGCAGAAATTGCTATGGAGCATAACCTTGGTCTGACATGTGACCCGGTAGCTGGTCAGGTACAGGTACCGTGTATCGAGCGTAACGGTATTGCAGCGGTTAAAGCGATCAACGCATCTCGCATGGCCCTGCGCCGTGCCTCTGAGCCGCGCGTTTCTCTGGACAAGGTTATCGAAACCATGCTTGAGACTGGTAAGGACATGAACGCCAAGTACCGTGAAACCTCTCAGGGCGGTCTGGCTATCAAGGTTATCTGCTAAGCACTATAACAATACGCAAAGGGAAGCTGCCAGCAGCTACACCTCTTGCTGACATAGATTGAAAGCAATGTAATCAAAGCTACCCACTGGGTAGCTTTTTTGTTTTCACCTACCAGGCAAGCTTCATTCATGACGAACCGATGCCTTTAGCAGAGCCTCAATATCTTCCGCCAGCGCTTCGCCACACTGCAGGGTTGTTACCCAGGAAATTGGAATTCCTTTCTCATCGCCAAAACCATAACAAGCCCCGGCCAGCGCACCGACCAGGATGCCGCGGCCGCAGGTATCACCCGAAACCTGGATATTCTTGATAATCGCCTCAGTATAACTCTCGCTGTTTTGCAGAACCCAGGCAGCCATCGGCAGGCTGTCAGCAAGGTGACAAGCCTGATTGACAATGGCCAGAACATGGCTCAAGTCGTTTACATCCCCGCTAAGCAGCCTGACCTGCTCTATTTTGTCTCGGATCTCTTCCGGGGCTTTCACCTTGAGCACATTGAGCACAGGCTCCATCCGCCTTGAACGCAACGCCTCGTTGAGGGCACTGGCAAAGGCCTTGGCACATGCGAGCGCGGTCTCGTTCTGGTGAGTAATGCCGACTACCCGCTCTATCTCCTGTTCAAGCTGTTCAGAGGGCATTTTCAGTGACACCAGTGCCGGCACCGAGCACAGGGACGGATTCTGATCATCATCGCTCCCCGAATCTTCGGGCCAATCTTCCGGCGGCAGTGAGAACAAGGTCAGCAGCAGCGCCTTGGTCGGGCTATCGATATAACCAATAAACTCACCGCCCGGTCCGAAATACTCGAGGATCTGCTGCTGGATAGCATGAGTCCTGGTATCAGAGCCGCCCAGCAAGCGAATATACAGTGCTAACCATTCTCCATAAGCCGTTAACTCGCCAGCTGTTAACTTGTCATGAGCATAATAACCATCCACGCCTTCGTAGTGCTCAACATTCGGCTCGATAAAAGGAAAATGCGGCATGTCTGCCAGCTGCTTGATCCGCTCGGGAGAATATATCCAGTGCGTTCCCATGCTGGCGGCATCAGCAACCAATGCGCCCATTAACGCTGCGTAACGTTGCGCCATTGTCCTCACCCTTTTGCTCAGAAAATACTAATCATAAGCTTATACCAATTTCAGACGCACTATTGCTCCCTTGCCCTCAGCAGCCGGTTACAAATCGCAGGCATAAAAAAACCTCGCCGGAGCGAGGTTTTTGCAAATTCTGTCAGATTAAGCAGCGGCTTTCAGGCTTGCTTTCTCTTTTTTCAGTTCGCCAACCGGTAGGATTGTACGGCCGTACTCATTATTCAGTACCTGAGCCATCGCGAAGTAGATTGCACTTGCACCACAGATGATACCTTCGAAACCAGCGATAGTACCAATCAGTTCGCTACCTGTGAAATCACGAGCAGCCAACAGGAAGAACAATACAGTCAGGGAGCCGAATACGAACTGCTTAGCACGTGGGTAGCACAGAGAGCCAATGAACATGAAGCCCGTGAAGACACCCCAAAGTAGCAGGTACCAACCCATGAAACTTGCAGGGCTTGCAGGCAGACCCATGTAAGGCATAACAATCAGACCAACCAGCGTCAGCCAGAACAGGCCGTAAGAAGTAAATGCTGTTGTACCAAACGTATCACCCCGCTTAAAGCACATTGTGCCTACGATCACTTGGCTAATACCACCATAGAAAATACCCATCGCCAGGATCATAGAATCAATCGGGAAGAAGCCCGCATTGTGGATATTCAAAAGGATAGTGGTCATACCAAAACCCATAAGGCCAAGAGGCGCTGGGTTAGCTAGTTTCGTAGACATTTAGTTCCCCTACAGGAGTAATTCAAAAAATGTGATAAAAATTAAAAAATGGGTGCACTTTTGATGCGCGGCGAATTCTAAAGGATGACGAGGGGCAAATCAATCCAATTTCAGCTCATTTCTTAGCCAAACTAAAAAAAAGTGGAATTATGG
>NZ_JAKRFQ010000103.1 GCF_022347985.1 Photobacterium sp. OFAV2-7 | reverse complement strand
CGCGACATCTATCGTCTCGCCGTAGCGGCCTTTTAGCTGTTTGAGAATATCGAGCATCGGCAGCATGGTGCCCTGGCTATCCGTGAACGTCATATTGAGATGGTCTTGGGCCTTGGCAACGCCGCCCAGGAACGCACGGTATTTGGTACCCGCTTCACTGCCCGACATGGTTGACTGCAGGGTGCCCATCACAGCCATCTGTTCTGACATGGCAATCTGGGCCGAGGTAGCGTCAGCACCGAGGCTGGCGAATGCTTGCGACATCTTGGTACCGTCAGTTTTGAACATCTGTACAGCACTGGCCGTCATCCCGGTTAGCTGTTCAACCCACACACCTTTCGTCATTGCGGCGGCATCATTTTTGAAGATGCCGTACATGGTGCCCATATAGTCGGTGATGGTTGCGGTATCGGCCTTGGTCGCAGCAGCCAAGACACCCGACGCCTTCGTAAACTGCGAAAGCTCCATGCCGTTCAGCCCTGCAATACCCGATTGAATATCGTAAGAAGCCGCCACAAACTGATCGGCAGACTTGCCATATTCCACCGCGAAATCCAACGCCGTATTGCTCAGTTGCTGAAGAGCATCATCCGTTACACCCAACGACTTCACTTCACCCAGCGACCGATCCATCTCGATGGCTGGCATCAAAGCAGCCTGCAAAGCGAAACCCGCCCCCGCCACACCTGCTGCGCCAGCAATCATCGAGTGAGTGCCGGACTGGTAAGCGCTTGTGACCTCATTAAACTGACGTTGAATGTTGCCAAGCGGTTTGGATATCTGGTCGACTAAGCCGACTTGAAATCGAAGGGCTTCCGGTAACATAGGTTTCCTGTCTACTTGCTAAAGGCTCTAGCCACACCGTTAGCTGTCACTGCGGCCATGTTTTCCCAGTACTCTTTTTCCAACCAGGTAGCTCGGGCTAAACTGGCAGAGTCATCGGACTCATTGGGTAGCCACTTTCGCCGCCACGCCAGCATCTTGTCGAAATCGTTATGATCCAGCGCGGTGACGAGGCCGTTTATTTTTTTACTTTAATGTCCAGCTTTGGTGCGTATTCCTGCGTCACCGCAGCACCAACCTGCATTGTCGTACCCGGGTTACCCTTAAGCATTTCACGCAATACCTTCTTGGTTTCTTCGGTTGCGGTTTCGAACACAAAGTTATGATATGCAGCAGCAACATCACCCTGTGCCGTTGAATTCGCACAATCGTTGTATGCTGTTTCGGTTGGTTCAAACTTCAGCTCTTTATCGCCAACGGTAAGGGTGATCACTTTTTTCTCGTTCATGCTGTTTCTCTCTCTTTTTCTAACTTGGATTCCAGACGGTCGAATCGTCCGTTCATTGAATTTTTGATATCGTCTACGGATTCCCGTAATTCGTGCTTGGTGGCGTACTTCTCTGCAACATCCGCCCGCTGATTAGCAATCGCCAGCTCATTGTTGTGCGTTCGTCGTTCAAGTTCGCGGGTCGTTGTGGCGGATTTCTCGGCGCGAGTGAACACGAAGCCGATCAGCGTCAGTAAGAAGCCAGCCAATCCCAGCAAAACGCGCCAATCATCCATTTAGCCTCCTGTTGCTGCTTGTTTCAGCCCTGCACTAATGCCAACCGGCTCTTTTCCTGCTGCAACCTGCTTGTCGACTGAACGCTTGTGAATATTGATACCAAGCACAGCCAACGCGACAGAAATCAAAGGAGTTAGTGCCACAATGGCATTAATCACATTGGCCGTTTCGGTTGGCTCAAGCAGCATCACCATGAATAAGCCAAGGAACATCAAGGCCCAAGAGAAGCAAAGCGTATACCCCCACGTAGGCCGCCAACGGCGAACAAAGGGATCATTGCTTGCGTACTCAGCTTGCATCGTGGCTGCCTGCTGCACCGTTGCCAGCCTTCGTTCTTCACTTTCAAGTTCCGCATACTTAAACGCCAATTCGCGGAGCCTTACCCGTTCATCACTTTCCAGCTTCTTCAGCGTTAGCAATGCTTCTGGATTAATACGAAGCTCGGCTTCAATCGCTTCCGGCGTGTTCTCGACACCTAATGCCGACGCCACTAAACCACCCACAGCACCGCCTGCCGGACCGCCAATCAAAGTGCCTACCAATGGGGCCGCTGTGCCAATTAAAGATTTAACTGTGTCCCACATTTTTATTAGTCCTTGATGATTGTTAGCGTTGCTGGTTCACCACCCAATTCCGCCATCAGGCTGTTAAAGGCATCTGTCGAGTTCACAACTGCCCACTCATCTTCAATAAATCCGAAATCAACTCCCGGCGCTAAACATCCTTGCAACTGGCTTGGGTAATTGGCTTTGTGGATCAAAATATGTGTTCGCTGGCTTGGACCGTTTCGCGTAACACCTAAGTCTTTGGACTCAAGTGCATAGCACTCACCAAACTTTGGTGATTTGTGCGGATAAAGCGTGTAAGTTCCCGACGGGATACATGACTTTGACTTAGCATTATTCATCCAAGGACGTTCAACCATGCAGCAAACCTTGCTGCCATCCTCTCGATGCAGTGTTGAAAACGTTCCGTGTTCAAAGTAACGACGTTTAAGAACAAAGCGCTTCATAGCTTCCCCTCTTCGGCTAATTGCTGGCAACGAGTGCAATACTTGCAGCCCGGTACTTTTTCGCGGCGTTTTTCTGGAATTTCGTCGCCACATTCAACGCATTCCGCCTGGCTGTTCGTGTTGCTGGCTTGCGCTTTGGCCGTGGCTGCCAGCTGGTTAGCCACCGCCATTTGGGTGAATTGGGCTTCGAAACGGCTACCTTGGTCGATAACATCGGTCATCTAGCCCCCTATAGGTCTTCGATTTCTTCCGGACGGAGATAAGGCACACCGTCAATTCGCACAAAATCCGGACTGGTTACATCAAACGGCAGTTTGTGAACCAGCGTACTGCCGCCATTGCTGTCGATATCGATCAGGTCTGAAACCTTCAACCGGCAGCCGAAAGCTTCAACCTTCAGCTCATCTTTGTCTGTTTTGCCGTAGAACATGGCATCGAACACGTCCAGGCCTCGCCACGAACCGGCTTGCTTGGCAGCCTTGCTCAGAATCCTGAACTGGTTGGATGAAAGCTCGATTTCGCCAGAGGCTTCGACGTCCCCGTCCACGTAGTCATCCGGTATACCGCTTGTCTTATTCACCGCTGAGTTGTCGGTGATCGACAGGGTGACTTTATTGGCCTTCAGCCTGTAATCACCCAGGGTGAAATGCATGTTCTTGCCAGACAGCCTTGCCATACGTTAAGCCTCCATATCTGCAGGGTTGGTGAGGTCTAGTGCAATATTGACTTCAATGTCTTTCGGGCAGTTATGAGGCCTTACTTGTAAACCGATTTGCACTTTCTTTTTGGTCGGCCACTGGATGATTACGTCTTCATCACGCGGCGCCATGATTTCACCGGGGAATGTGATATCGCCAATTTGTGTGGTTTTGCTCATCAACAGCATGTCTTTACGGAAGTAGCTGCGATTCAATTCAATGCTTGGCGGCGTTGAGTTGAGAATGCGGTCACCGATACGGCGGATAGCTTTAATCCGAACACGGCGATTAAGCTTATGAACAGGGCGCACCCACTCGATATACTGGTAATCACCACCTTTGGCTTCCAGTGTGGTGGCATCCGTCCAGTAAACACCTTCGTAATCGGCGTACCACTGCGGCAATGAATAGCGAGCGTTAGCCAGTGTTTCTACGGTGGACATTTCCAGCGGCTGGCCTGCGCTATCAACAGGCATTTCACCTAGCCCCAGCACGTTGCCAGTTGCTACCCGTATGGGAGTGTCGGCTACGGTGACACTGCGGTCACACAAGCGGCCACCCAATACGCCCACATTGTTACCGTTAAGCTGCGGAACCGGTGTTACCAGATTAGCGGCGACGTCTCCAACCAGAGCCAGCATCATGGCTTCGTATTGCGCCCAAGTCTGGTTTTCACTATCGATGCCCGGACAGGCAGCAAGGAAGAATACCCAGCGCCCCAGTTTGCTTGTCAGTTCGGTGGCTTTGGCCTGCATTGCGTCGAAGTTAGCTTTGTCGGTAGCAATATCGACGATACAAATACCTTCAAACGAGTCGGTACGATTGGCAATGTCTACCGCATCTTCCCATTTATCATCAGCCTTCAGACCGAATATCCCCGCCGTCCAGTTCTGCTTTCCGTTGAGCTGTGCGGCTTTTACGTTATCGCCCAGAGCATCTTCCGCCACCACCTTGTCGAGATCGGACATGGCGTTAATGCGGGTAACCCTGCCCTGAAGCTCGGCGTTGTCTGTGCGGCCAATGTAGAGCAGATGGCGTTCAACTTCGGGGATATCGCCTTGCCCTAGATTGAGGTTGTTTACCCCGACCTTTCCGGTTGCCATTTAGTTATTTCCTCGCTTATTTTTTCGTCCTGGCCTGCTCGAAAATCTTGATGAGCTGGCGAGTTACTTCGCGTTCCTGGCTGCCGAGTATCTGACGTTCCGGCAGTGGGATATCCCAGGCTGTCTGGTCGGGCTTATTGCTGAGCTGGCGAATAATCATGCCTGCCTGCCCGTGGGTCAGCGTATTCTGCAACTGCTTCAGGCTTGGGCTTTTGTAGCCTTTCCCGCTATTACGCGGCACCTTGTAACCCAGTTCCCTTAACTTTCGCGCCATACCTCTGCTGCATGGCTTGCTGTAATCCGGTTTTCCGAAACGCTTGTCCAACTGCCCTTTGGTCATCCGCTCGGTTTGCCCTGAGTGGTGACGGGCTGCAATTCGTCCGGTTAATTTGTTTCGCCAGGTTAAATCCAGCGTTTTGCTGTCTCGTACATAGGGTTCCAGGCCTTTCGCCATCCGGCGCATCATCTTTCCGCGCTTGCTACCCTTACGACCTTCCAGTTGCCTGCCGTGGATATCCTTCTGTTGCTGGATACGCTTTCGAACATTGGCTTTTTCCCAGCGCCCGAGGGTTTTCAGGATCCAAGTGCGTTTTCTGGGCGGCAGTGCCAGCAGCGCCAGTTTTTCCTGCATGTTGAGCCGGTCACGCTCAACAACCTTAATCTGCGGTTTCATTTACCAGTTCCGCATCTTCTGCTGTATCAATTGGTACAGACTGAACACGGTAGGTTTGGCCCTTGTAACTGATCATTCCCAACGGGTCCGGAATCATTTCCACGGGTTCCATCAAATCCAGCTCCACCGCCACATCGGCTATGTCGTGACTGAGCACATCCACAGACAAATCCGGGTCGTCCATATCTTTATCCTCGTCACGCTCGCTGTCGTAGTCGGACAGCCAGCACGCTATCAGGGCGAACAGGTTGTACGGATTCAGTTGCTGATGCGGAAACTCTTCAATTCGAATCACAGCCCGATAGCGCCAGTAACAAATCAGAATGCCGTCGTTGCCCCGGTCTTCCCCGCTGATAATCAACTTGCCGTTTTCCTGCCAGGCGTCCATTTTGTTATCGAGCACATTGGTGTTCAGGTGGCTGACGATGTAACCCGTCAGGTGTTCAAGCTTTGTGCTATTACAAATCTCGTCTGTCATATCGAGGCTATTCCGTTAGGGCTTCTGTTCAGCAGCAAGCAGATATCGCGACGGGCTTGAGACAGAAATCGGTCAGATTGCTCAGGTTCATCAGTGGCCGCGTTGTTTGCTTCAGCACGCTGGTCTTGAGTGGCAAACTCTGGCAACAGCTCGGCATGAGCCAGGCCATACACCGCCCGTTTATAGGTGAACTTTTTGGCGGCTGTCAGCTCTGGCGGGTTGCCATCAACCAGCAGCGTTACCAGCTGTCCCTGAACATTCAGCGCCGCAATGCTGATCGCCATTGCAATGGAATCGTTATCGAACACGGTGGATACCCGGCGAATATTGCGAAATTCACCAGTAGACAAATCGGGCCAGCCGTCCCCGGCTATTGCGGTACTGTCTGCCTGATTTGTTCTGCCACCAAAGCTCATAACGATTCCTTTTAAATAAATGCGCCTCTGCCCACTGGGTCGACGGTTTCGGGTTAGCCGGTTGGCTTTCCTAACCTCGCCAGCCGAGGCGCGGTGGGTAGAGAGCCTTACAAATTCTTTCCGTTCGTCAGCGCATTAATGCGCATGTCGATTTTGCTGAGCTGGGTGCCGACACCCACTTTGCTGTACAGCTCATCAGCGGTAGTCAGCAACGTTTTGGCCTTCTGCAGCGTGTCGAGATCACCGACAGCCGTCGCCCTTGGCTTGCCGTTTTCATCCCGCAGCAAGTGAAGGCCAGCAAACTTGAACCACCGGGCTTTTCTTTCTTCATGCAAGCGCCAGTCATTGCAAACCTTCTCAAACACCTGGCTGAAATAAGGCTCAACAGAATGCCCACGCTCTGCATTTCTCTCGGCCCACTCAAGAACGAAGCGCGCACAGAATGAAGGCCAGTCGCTCTTGATAAATTCAGGTGTTGGCAAGTCCAGCTCTATAGCCTTGAAGCACCAGTCAATAGCGGTATCCAAATCGTCTGTATCAAATAGCCAGACGATCAAAGAGCTAAAAATCGGGTTCTGATACTGCTCGCCAGCAGCCAGGTATGCTTCAGCCAATGGCTTGTATTTCGGGATCAGCACCGTTCGCTTGTGCGCCACCTTGTCGGCAATGGCGTTGAAGGCTTTCAGGCCTTTGCGGTCTTCTTCGAATTCAACCAGCTTGATGTGCAGGCTGTCGGTGTTGACGGTTGCAGCCTGCGGGGTCTCCCCCGCTAGCTGCTTAGCCAGTAGCGCATCACGTTGTCGTTTTAATGGGCTAACCATGCTTCATCACCTACGCTGCGGGTTCTGGTTCAACAACGGTGACATTTTCAATGGCAGCAAATTTAGCCATATTGCCAACGGCGTAACCTTCCATACGGATGTGGTTACTTTCAAAACGCAGCGTATCTTCGTTATTTTTCTGGTTACGCCACTGGGTGCCTGTCTGCGTCAGGATTTGCAGGTTCTTCAGGTTGGTTACCCAGATTCCTGCTTTCGGGAAGAATGGCGGTTTATAGGCTTGTTTACCGGCAATGGTTTTCGCCAGTGACTGTGCTGCCTTGTGTTCGGTTGGGGTTTCTGCTGCTTCTAGCAAACGATGCTGTTCAGCTGCCACTAAGTCTGAGCCCACAAGAACAACCAGATCAGGGTCTTCTTGATGCTCTGGCGCAATGGTTGTGTTGATCAGGTCTTGCACCAGTGAATCTAAATTCTTGTAAGCACCCGCAGTTTTGCCCGTAGGGTCAAGCTTGGCCTCAGCAAGAACCTGTTCAGCCTTTTTTTCTTTAACAATGGTTAGCCAACCTTTGTTAACGTCTTGGCCAAGTGGATTGTTTACAGGGTCAGTCGGTTCGGCAATAGATGTACCATTGAAACCCACGCGCAGCATGTCTAGTGCAAAACGGCGAGCAATGGCGTTTTTCATTAGCTTGAGCCATTCACCCTTCTGGCCTGAGTTCGCCCACTGCGTCATGGTTTCCCATTTAATATGAGCACCTGAGTCGGTTTTCGTCAGCTCGTAGGTGTTACCTTTCTGCCCCACTTCAGTGCTAAAACGACCTTCAGCAGCACGTCCAGTTGAAAGGCCATCGTCACCCACATCAATAACCTGACCTTTGATTTGCAAGACTGGCAGCAGAGCAATCATCCCCAAGAAGGCATGAGACTGCATAATCGCCTGTCGCAAAGCAGTTTCCATCGGCGGTGTAATGTTGAACATACGAGCACCGCTTTGAGCGCCTGCTGCCGTTACGGTTGCGGCGCAGAACTCCATGAGGTATCCAGTTGAGACTGCATTAAGCATTAAAATACCTCCATTTTGTCGTTAGCGCCGGATTGGTCAGGTCGTTGTCCTGGTGCTTCCTGAGACAATTCGTTGAACTTATTCTCAAGGGATTCAATTTTTCCTGGCAGTTCAGCAAAAGGTTTAAGCTGTTTTTCTAGCTCTGTGCTGAACTGCTCAGAATTAAAGGTTTGCGGCGGCTGCGCTGGGGCTTCCGCCTCCACATCCTGATTTGGCTGTTGGCTGAACTCTTGTTTCAGTTCTTCCTTCAGCTCGGTTTTCAGCACGCTGAATTGTTCTTTCAGTGCTGTTTTCAGTTGCTCTTCGGTCACGTCAGTGTCCTCATCATGCTGTTTTTCGGGTAGGTTCTGCGGTAACTCGCCACCACTCGAAAAGTACTTGGCAAGTGTTGAGAAAGCTTGGGCGAGTGGGTTAGTGGTGAAGCAATCAGACAAATCCAGCTCTTCCAACTGGCTACAGTCCATTTCGTAAGGGGCATGATCACCACCTTTTGAAAACTTAAGACGCGTGGTACCCGTAGATGCCGGGGAGTCAGTCACAGCTAGACCTTCAAGGTAACAGCGGCCCTGGCCTTTGTAGTCTGGATTTGGTTCGATTGAAGTAAATAGCTTTTGCCCATCTGCATTGGCATCAAGCAAATATTTATTTGGGGTAATCTTGGCGAATAGGCGCAATTTATCTTTAAATTTTGCCGCCTTCACTTCTTCAACAACACCCCAGTTTTTGCCATCAAACGGTGCCCAAGATGAACGGAAATGTTCAGGCCAAACCATAGCCGTGTACTCATCAGTTGAATACTGCTCTGCCATGTCCTTAATCCATGTAGCAGTGATGGTACGACCATCAACGGTCGCTCCCTCTGTCGCTACAATTTTCCAATCACTGGTCTTACTCATACGCCTTACATACCCAATCCAAATATTGTCAATTTCATATCAGTCACGGCAAAGATTACGCCTTTGAGCACCTTGATTCATTCACATAGATTCCTAGAAATTCGGATACAGCCCGTATCCGAACTAAGCGGAATTTTGGTGAGTCATTTGCGTTCTTTCGGGGCGTATGATTGCGGCATGGCATATAGTGATGAAATTAAAAACGCGGCCAAAATCCTGTATTTGCGCCGCTGGAAACCAAAAGAAATAGCAGCCGAGCTGAACCTGCCGAATGACCGTGTCATTTATAACTGGGCAGAAAAACACAGCTGGGAGGCTATGCTCACCCCTGATTCTCTGGAAGATATGATCAACCGGCGATTAGCCGTATTGATGGATAAAGACGAGAAAAGCGACCAGCAACTGAAAGAGCTGGATAGGCTGATTGATCAGCAAGTAAAGGTGATGA
>NZ_JAKRFQ010000102.1 GCF_022347985.1 Photobacterium sp. OFAV2-7 | reverse complement strand
ATATATTCTAGGCGCTACGGTATGAGTAGCGCCTTTCTTTGTACCTTCTTCGACTGTATATTCGAGCACCCTGGCGGCTTATTAAACTCTTTCTGCATAAATATTCACAACATTATTGACACATTACCTTGTTAGATGTTTGAATCAAACTATCCCAAGTTTGTGGGATCAGAAGAGGTGCGTTAACCAGGGAATCTGTTCGAGGTATCCAAATACCAATGACAGCAGATAAGGGGGATTAACGCCGAGATAGGTTTGCGTTTGGAAGTAATACTTATCGGTTGCTGGGGCTGAATCCCCAGGACTGTCACCTATGGTGGAGAGCTTCTGGTGTTTGTGTTTTTTCGCCTTTCTTGTGGCCTCTTGCCCCTGGCGCCTTCGCAATACCAAGCTCTCTTTACGGATAGCAACAAGTTCGGATGAGAGATGCCTAATCACACTACTACTCCCGCTTACGGGAATGAACGTTTGCAACAGACTACATTATGGACGGCCCTCATCACTCCGTTCATGCCTGACGAGTCTATTGATTTTGCAACCCTGAACCAACTCGCCAAGGAACAAGACGCAGCCGGAAACGGGATCCTACTGCTAGGCAGTACCGGCGAAGCACTGGCAATGACCCAAGACGAGCAACAAGCCATTGTCCGGCATGTTTGTGATATGTCACTTTCTGTACCTTTGATGGTTGGTGTCGGCGGTTTTCAGCTGCACCAGCAGCTGCAGTGGCTGGATTTCCTGAAAGATTATCCAATTGATGCCCTGCTCTTACCCGTACCACTTTATGCAAAACCCGGCGCAACCAGTCAGCATAAATGGTTTAGCCGCCTGCTCGATGCCAGCAACTGGCCCTGTATGATCTACAACGTGCCATCTCGTACTGGTGTCGCACTCGATGAGCAAGTACTGGGTCAACTGGCAGCTCACCCCAATACCTGGGCAGTGAAGGAAGCCAGTGGAAGTGCCGAGAAATTCAGTCGTTATTACCACTCAGCACCATCACTTGATTTTTTCTGTGGTGATGATGGCCTGCTCGTTGATTTTATTGCCAACGGCGCGCGCGGCCTGGTATCTGTGGCAGCCAATGCCTGGCCAGAAGCCACAGCACGCTATGTCAGACAGAGCCTTGATCTGGCTGGCAGCACTAACCAATCCGAACCATGTTTCAAAACCTTGTGGCAACAAGCAGGAAACAGCCTGTTTTGCGCCGCAAACCCAATTCCGGTGAAAGCATTAATGAAACGTCAGGGGCGCATTGCGAGTGCTGAGCTTCGCCCTCCTCTTTACAGTGAAGAGTTACAGGAGCTGACCCTGCTTCTGGAAGCAGATGCTGCTGTTAACCGATGGGCAGCAAGTAGCTAATAATAATACGGGGAAGCACCTTTATAGATGCTTCCCCGTTGCTGATTAAACATTTAGCCGTTATAAGCTATCGACGCTCACCAGTTGTTCAGTACTGTTTGGGTCATAATCACACAAACTTGTTCCTATCGGTTCAATAATCCACCCTGAACCAACCGTCAGCTGAACTGGCGCTTCACTCTGGCAATTATCGTCCTCATGAACTTGCCCTCTCATACCGACCTGCAGTAATCGATAATCCTGAGTCCCACCATCAATACGCTGGTTCGGTAGCCTGCCTGCTTCAATATCACCAACTTGCCACAAGTGCTGCTCCACCGAGCGCATTTGAATGCGGGCCAAATCACTCGCAAATATCTCAGGCGGATCACAATCACCACCTACCCAGCTACATGCAGTCAGTAACAATGCCGATGCAATCAAACAGTATCTGAACATATCCATTTAGCTCGCCTCAATCACTCCGTCAGGCCCAACTTTACTTTTCTCTTCTGCTTTATTCAGGGAGGCCCTTCCTAAATATTTGCGTATCAGCACATAGAATACCGGCGTCAGCAACAGACCAAAGATAGTGACACCAATCATGCCGGAGAACACCGCAACCCCCATCGCCTGGCGCATTTCTGCACCGGCACCTGTCGAAATCACCATCGGCAATACACCCATAATGAATGCTATCGAGGTCATCAGGATCGGTCTTAGTCGCTGATGGCTGGCTTCAAGGATGGCTTCCCTTACGGTAAACCCTTCATGCTCCTTCTCGCGGGCAAATTCGACAATCAAAATCGCATTCTTCGTAGCCAGACCAACCAGAACAATAAATCCAATCTGAGTGAAGATATTGTTGTCACCGCCATAGATGATCACGCCAGTAATAGCCGACAATAACGTCATCGGTACAATCAAAATAATGGCTAGCGGCAAGCTCAGGCTCTCGTACTGTGCAGCCAGCACCAAGAAAACTAAAAGCACCACCAACGGGAAAACATACATCGCCGTATTACCTGCCAGCTGTTGCTGATAGGTCAGTTCCGTCCACTCATAGCTCATGCCATGTGGCAGCGTTTCAGCCAAGATTTTCTCCATGGCCGCCTGGGCCTGACCGGAGCTGAATCCTGGAGCCGGAGACGCATTCACCTCGGCGGTAGTGAAGCCGTTGTAGTGCATCACTCGGTCCGGGCCTGCTGAGTGGTGAACTGAAATAAACGATCCCAAGGGAATCATGTCACCGCTTGCATTACGTACCTTCAGCTGAGCAATCTGCTCGGGCTCCTGTCGGAAGCTATCCTGTGACTGGACATTAACCTGATAGTTACGGCCGAACTTGTTGAAGTCATTCACATACAGTGAGCCAAGGTTAATCTGCATCGTGGCAAATATGTCATCCACCGAGACACCCTGCATTTTTGCTTTTTCACGGTTCACTTCGACATCAATTTGCGGCGTATTCACCTGAAAACTGGTAAATGCACCTGTCAGCTCCGGCGCCTGCCAGGCTTTCATGATCACTTGTTGAGTGACTGCATAGAGTTCCTCGTAACCCAGATTTCCTTTATCCTGGATCTGTAGTCGGAAGCCACCGATATTGCCGAGACCATTCACTGGCGGCGGCGGGAAAATCGCAATAAAGGCATCTTGAATACTTGAGAACTTACCGTTAAGCGCCCAGGCAATGGCATTCCCCGACAGGTGCTCTTCCTGACGTTCTGCGAACGGTTTCAGCGTGACAAATACCACTCCTGAACTTGGACTGTTAGTAAATCCGTTGATGTTCAGGCCCGGGAAGGCAACCGACGATTCAACACCGGGATGTGCCAGCGCAATGCTCGACATTTCACGAATCACATCTTCAGTCCGATCCAGCGACGATGCGTCAGGCAACTGAGCAAACGCGACTAAATACTGCTTATCCTGCGATGGTACATAACCGGTTGGTGTTTCAACAAACTGGTAGCCTGTCAGAGCCAATAGGCCGGCATACAACACCATGACAATACCCGCACCACGGATCACTCGTTTCACCGTACCGGAATAGGCATTACTGCCCCAGTCAAAGAAACGGTTAAACGGAACGAACAACCAGCGTCCGAACAGCCAATCAATCAGCTTGCTCAAACCGTCTTTCGGCGCTGTTTTACTGCGCAGGAGCAATGCAGATAACGCCGGGCTCAGGGTCAGCGAGTTCAGTGCCGAAATCACCGTCGAGATGGTAATCGTCAGGGCAAACTGGCGATAGAACTGACCGGTCAGGCCCGACATAAATGCTGTCGGGATAAATACCGCAGCCAACACCAGGGTAGTTGCAATGATCGGACCCGTTACTTCCTTCATCGCCTGCCTGGATGCCGCTACCGGCGGTAAGCCGTTTTCGATATTTCGCTCAACGTTTTCGACCACCACAATCGCATCATCGACCACAATACCAATGGCCAGTACCAGGCCAAACAGCGAGAGCGCATTAAGCGAGAAGCCCAAACCATGCATAATGGCGAAGGTACCGATTAGCGAAACCGGAACGGCTGCAAGAGGAATGATCGCCGCGCGCCAGTTTTGCAGGAACAGTACCACCACTACGACAACCAGCAATAAGGCTTCAAATAGTGTCTTCACTACCGCATCGATAGAACCACGCACGAACACTGTCGGATCATAGACAATTGAATAATCAACGCCTTGTGGAAAGTTCTCTTTGAGCTCGGCCATTTTGGCGCGGACACCATCAGAGATCTCGATGGCATTTGAACCCGGACGCTGGAAAATCGGAATAGCTACAGCATGTTTGTTGTTCAACAGCGAACGTAATGAATAGCTATTGGCACCCAGTTCAACACGTGCAACATCGCTCAGACGAACAATTTGCCCTTGTTCACCGACTTTGATCACGATATTACGGAACTCATCTTCCGTGCTCAGACGGCCTTTTAGGTTGATCAGCAACTGGAAGTTATTTTCAGCCGTAGGCTGCGCGCCAAGACTACCGGCAGCCGCTTGCTGGTTCTGCTCACGGATCGCATTTACAACGTCCATTGCCGTCATATTCAGGGCAGCTAGTTTAGGCGGATCGAGCCATATTCGCATCGAGTACTCACCGGCACCGAACAGACGAACGCTACCCACCCCTTCAACACGCGCCAGCTCATCTTTTACATTGAGGTTGGCGTAGTTCGACAGGTATAGCATGTCATGACTATCATCCGGCGAGGTTAAGTGCACCACCATCGTCAGATCCGGTGATGACTTTTCGGTGACTACGCCCAGGCGCTGTACTTCCTGCGGCAACCGAGGCAGTGCACGCGCTACCCGGTTTTGTACCAGCACCTGCGCATCGTCAATATCGGTTCCCAGCTCGAACGTCACCGTCAGGCTGAGGTTCCCGTCCGACGTAGCCTGCGAAGACATATACAACATGCCTTCAGTACCATTAATGGCCTGCTCCAATGGCGTTGCTACCGTGTCACCGATCACTGTCGGGTTGGCTCCAGGATAGCTGGCCGTTACCACCACTGTTGGTGGAACCACTTCCGGATATTCGGTAACAGGTAATTGAAAGACGGCGATGGCACCGGCAATCATGATCATCAAAGAGATGACCCCTGCAAATATCGGCCGTGATATAAAGAATTGAGAAAACTTCATTGTTACTGTTCCTTAGCCGCGCTTACCTGCAAGCGGATCACTGCTGGCTATCGTGACTTCTGCCTGTAGCTCATCAACCCGTTGTTGCTGACGTTTTATCTGTGCCAATGCCTCTTCGCTGGCCATTGCTGCCGGAGTTGGGTTCACAGCGGCTCCCGGACGAACACGTTGCAGCCCTTTCAGCACAATCGTATCCCCAGGCTGCAGGCCATCGCTGACCAATCGTAAGCCGTTGTGTTTTTTACCCAACTTAACCGGGCGATACTGAACCTTGTTATCCTGATCCAATACCAACACGAATTTGGTATTTAGATCGGTGCCAACAGCTTTGTCATCGATTAATACACCCTGATAGCTGGCACTTCCTGCCACTTTGATCCGCGCAAATAGACCAGGCGTAAATCGACCATCAGTATTTTCAAACACGGCGCGACCACGAATGGTACCGGTCTGCTCGTTGATTTGGTTATCCATGAAATCGATATGACCGGTGTAAGGGAAACCCTGATCATCAGCCAGTCCCATCATGACCGGGGATTTGTTGTCATGGGAATCAAGACGGCTACCTTCTCGTGCCAGACGCTTGTATTTGAGGTACGTCTGCTCATCGGCATCAAAGTAGGCATAAATCGTGTCCGTCGATACCACTGTTGTTAGCAGGCTCTGCCCTGCCGTGACATAGTTACCTTTAGTGATCAGAGCACTGGATACTCGACCGGAAATTGGTGCTTTAACCTGGGTATATTCAAGATCCAGTTTTGCCTGATCCAAGGCAGCCTTACGAGACTGTACTCTTGCATTGGCCTGCTGATAGCTTGCCGCGCGGTTATCTAGCTCTTCCTGAGAAATCGCATTCTTCTTAATCAGCTTCTTGCCGCGTGTTAGCTGGCGCTGAGCAAGTAGCGCCTGACTTTCAGCATCAACCAGATCAGCTTTCAGTCGGTTTACCTGAGCTTCGAGAGGCTTGGCATCAATCATGAACAAGATATCACCTGCTTTGACCAGTGCCCCTTCCTCAAAGACAACCTGCTCGACGTAGCCAGATACTCTCGGTCTCAGCTCTACGGTCTGCGGAGCCTGAAGGCGGCCGGTGAACTCATCCCACTCGGTAACCCTTTCACTTATCACTTGCGCTACCGTGATTTGCGGAGCAGGCGGTTGATTCATCCCGGCCTGTTCTTCGCGCTGTGGTTGGCAGGCCATCAGCACGCTGGCAGCGACGGTGGCGAGAACCAGGTTGCGTAGTCCTTGTTGGGTTTTCATTTTTTTCTCCATGGAATGTCGTTCTTTGGAGGCATTCTATGTCGATTGACACATCACAAATAATTTTAAATCTTTATCACACACATAATATTTTGTGATGTATTGAGCAGGACTAGCCATTAAATACATAAAATACTATGATGTATCACACCTCAATTGATAAACAGAACGACAGTATGCGCCCACAAGAACTTAACCTTTTGGTGATTTTTGATGCCATCATGACTGAAAAATCGATTACTCGTACTGCCGAGCGATTATCAATGACCCAGCCGGCGATCTCTAATGCTGTCGCCAGAATGCGAGCAGCATGGAAGGATGATTTGTTTGTCAAAGACGGCCGTAACATTCAGCCGACAACGTATGCCAAGAACCTCTGGGACCAAATCCGCGATCCTTTGCACAGCCTCAACCAGGCGATCGAGCCTGATGTATTTGATCCTCAAACAGCCAAACGTACTTTTAGGATTGCGGTCAGTGATATTGTCGTAGATACCGTATGGCTCGACTTACGCCGTTATTTTGAAGCCCATGCACCGGGCATTAACCTGCATGCCGTACCCTATACCATTACCAATGCCCAGCAAGTATTGGATGATGCGGAAGTTGATCTGGTGATGGGGGAAACTGTTCCTGCCCCAGAAAGTATTCGATCGACTCATCTTCTAGATATCTGTCACGTCTGCGCCATGCGCAAAGACCATCCGTTGGCTAAACCGGATTTAACCATTGAGGAATTTGCCAGCGCCGACCACCTGCTGGTGTCATTATCAGGTGACAGTTATGGCGCCACAGACAGAGCTCTTCATCAGCTCGGAATGACGCGACGCGTTGCCGTTACAGTTAACCATTTTTCTTCTGCTGCACCGCTTCTCATCGACAGTGACCTAGTGGCAATCTTGCCTGCCGCAGCAACCTATAAACACGTTGCCAGCGGCAAGCTATCAGTAACTCACAGTCCGGTTGAAATCCCGCGCGGCTCTGTGTCGATGTGGTGGCACAAACGCCAGGACGAAGATGCAGGCCTGCAATGGCTAAGAGATCATATTCAGGAGAAGTTTGTTACCCGCTGGAACCAGAACATGCGGGAAGTATATGACTGTGTGTGCTCGTAGTTGCTATAGCTTTCTTGTCACAACGCTGGAGATGTTCATTTTAGTTTGAACAAACAACTTAATACGAGCGTTGCTGTTTGCTATCACCACACCAGATGTTACCAGCACAATCCCAACCAATTGCGTGAAGTACGGCATTGTTCCCTGTGCCAAACTGATCACAAGCGTAAAAACAGGAATGAGATTAAACATCGAGGTCACTTTTCGTGGCCCGATCACCTGCGTACCCTGCATCCAAAAATAATAAGCCACCAGCGTACCGCATATACCCATATACAAAATTATCGCCATATCGCTTTGGGTCATCGACTGAATGGCCATGAATGGTTGCTCTAGCCAGCTGGCAACCAACACCATTTGAAAAAATCCTGCTCCCAGCGTCCAGCGCAGAAACTGACTCAACGGAATATGCGACACCCATTTTTTCGCCAATACCGTATACAGGCAACCGCTAAACAAGGCTAACAAAGCCAGAACATCCCCGGACTGAATTACTAGTTGCTGCCAATTCCCCTTGGTAAGCACCAATAAAACACCGGCAAGGCTAACCGCCGTCCCTATAAGGTGATCTCGCGTAATTTTCGTGTTCAAAATCAATGCAGACAATAACAAACCGGCCAATGGCATATTGGCAATAATGATAGAGGCATTCACCGCAGAAGTATGATCCAAGCTGATGAAGATTGCACAGTTTTGCACCAGCACACCAATAAAAGCCAGTACCAATAAATAGATTTTGTCACGTCGGCTAAGGATAGACTCTGGGCTACGACGCAATAATCTAAGCAACAACAAACAAGCACAGGCAACTCCAAAGCGAATAGTTGCCGCTACAATAGGCGTCATTGATGGACTAAGCCCCTGAATCGCATTGAAATTGCTCCCCCAAAAGAAAATGGCCAATAGCACCCCAAGCCAGACTTTTGTTGAATGTCTCATAGAATTACCTACCGAGTGGATTTACATTGTCTTGGCAGGATATAGATTGCATAATTGATTATTAATAGCCAATAATAAGAGTCTAGCTATCAATTATGAGAGGCCATTCCCTAGATGATTTACACCTCTTTGTACTTACAGCCCAATATCAGAGCCTGACGCAGGCCGCAACGAAAATTGGAATGCCTCTGGCTACACTGAGCCGGAGAATTAAGAAGCTTGAAGAGCAACTCAACTGTCGCCTGATCGATCGCAGTGCCCACCATTTTGCTTTAACCACCGACGGCGAGCGCTACTTCCAACTCAGTCAGCCCTTCATTACCGGTCTCAATAACGTGAAAGATTTGATTGAGCTCGACCGCGAAGAACTCACTGGCCAAATCAAGATCTCGGCACCAATCAACATGACTCAAGTGTGGCTCAAACAATGCATTTATGACTTTGCCTTCAAGCACCCGGCCATCCAGATTAACCTGCAAGTGCAGAACGAAAAAATCGACCTGATCTCGGAGCAAGTCGATGTCACTTTTCGTGTTGGAGATCCTATTGAACCCGACTGGATTGCGAGAAAGCTTTGGCAAATCCCGTTTGCCCTTTGTGCCTCTACCCTTTACCTGGAGCAACCCCCGCCGATTGCTCACCCATTGGAACTGTCACAACACCGATTGTTATCTATCAGCCCTTCGAAGGTTTGGCAGATGTATCACCAGCATAGCGGTGATAGCTTCTCTGTGGACGTTGACTCTCCCTTTCAGTCCAACGATGTATTGCTGATAAGAGACGCGGCCCAACAAGGACTTGGGATCGCCTGGATGCCTCCTT
>NZ_JAKRFQ010000101.1 GCF_022347985.1 Photobacterium sp. OFAV2-7 | reverse complement strand
GGAGTTCCAAGAAAATTGGGTTATTCAGCAACTCCACAACAATTCTTACCCTCCTGAACATCCAGATTTTGATAAATATTGTCCTAATTGGTCTGATGTTATTCAACGCTTGTTAAAAAAAGGTTTGATACTCAAACCGCTCGCATTAAGCGATAGTGGTAAACTTTATGCAGAAGAATTCGAGTTACTTAACCCTAGAGGAATTCCAGTTTCACCAGACTTTAAGGTTCACGTTGCTCCAATTGCAACAGGAGCAGCAGTTGTAGAGGATGAAAAATTATTCGCTCGACTATCAAGTTCAATGCGAAAAGTACTAGGTGTCGACATGGAAACTAGTGCCCTTGGGTCCATTGGTGAAATAAATGATATTCCAGTGATCGTGGCTAAGGCTGTTTCAGACTTTGGAGACGATTTTAAGGATGATAGATATAGACACTTTGCGTCTCAAGCATCTGCAAGAGCTGTGATGCAGTTTTTGAAAGAGAATGCAGCTTTATTTGCATCGAATTCTATTGGTAAGCATTCGAAAGCATTTTCGACGGACTTGGTGGATGATGACCGCTACATCGATATGCGAGTCTTTAACAAACCAACGGAAGACTTTATTACCAATGCTCCTGTACCGCACAATGTGTTTATTGGCCGCGAACAAGATATCACGGAAGTATTGGAAATCTTATCCAACAAAAAGAATAAGATAGCAGTTGTACGTGGATGGCCTGGAGTAGGTAAAACAAGCCTCCTACTTAACATAGCCAATCACTCCTCGATCAAAAATAATTATGTTGATGGAGTGCTATGGACGTCATTAGGGCAAAAGCCGGATATCATGGGAGTACTAGCAGAGTGGGGAGGTATATTAGGTGATAATAGCATTTCTGAAATTCCATCTATCCCAGAGGCTATAAGACGACTTCAAATTTTGCTTCGGAAAAAACGAATGTTATTAGTTGTTGATGACGTATGGGAAGTACCAAATGGTGAAGTTTTCAGACAATTAGCTGTGGAAGATTGCCAAATAGTATTTTCAACAAGAGAAACTGTAGTTGCAGAGAATATTTCGCAACATGATTGCCCTGTTTTTGTATTACGTCCACTAACGCCTAAAGATGCATTCAAAGTATTCACAGTTCTAGCACCAGAAATTAGCAAAGACTGGGAGTTGGAGGTAAAAAAACTTTTAGCGTTTATAGAGAATTTACCTTTGGCAATACATGTCGCTGCGGGCATGCTTAAGACGGAGCAAAGCTTAGGTGAAGATCTTCGACCAGTATTTAATTCATTGGAAGATGGCATGGAACTATTGTCTCAAGACGCCCCATCAGACATGTCGAACCTCTATAGTCAAACTAGACCTACAGTTGCGCTCCTACTAGAAAAAAGCACCTCGCGTTTGAGCGAAACAATGCGAGGTTATTTTGCAGCAATGGGAGCTTTTGCACATAAACCGGCCCATTTTGATGTAACAGCATTTTCAGCAGTTTTAGGCATTTCCGATTATAAGCCAATCATTAGAGAACTTACATTGCGAGGTTTATTGGAAGTTACCAGTGAACAACGTTACCAAATGCACGCGCTTCTAGCAACTCATGCAGAGGCTATTTTGGATAGTTATGAATAATGAAAAACCCGGTTACAAGTTCAAAAAAGCACATGCGGACCATTATCTAAAAGTCCTTATAGAATCAGAGAAGTTCTATCGGCAGGGTGGAAACGAATCAAGTGAAGGACTTGCGATACTAGGTCGTGAAATGGGTCAAATAGCTCGTGCTCAAGATTGGTGCGCACAAGGAGCTCATAACGATATTATCAGAGCTAGGTTGTGTAGCGATTTTTGCAATCAAGCGCAACATATTCTGGATTGTTACATGCAACCGGAGGAATTGAAGCGTTGGAATTGGCAAGGTCTCAAAGCAGCACGGACTCTAGACGATTACTTTTCTTATAGTGAACACATATCACAATTAGCAAATGCAGCCCTTGGGCAAGGAAAATCATATAAAGCAGTACGCTTGTTAAAAACCGCACTAGAACTCATACCTTTAGCCCAAAAACCAGAAACTGAACATCTAAAGAGTAAAGCATATATTTTATGTAGTCTCGGGGTTGCATACTCGGAAGTAAACCAACCAGGTGAAGCACGTAAAGTTTTAGATAATGCACTTAAAATAGGAAACGAGCTTAGTGATGATTTAGCCAAACAAGTTGCATATATCAATTTAGCCCATATTTATCATCACGATCTCGATTTCCAGCAAGCCGAATTTTATCTAAACAAGTCTTTGCACTTGTCTGAGGCTACGGGGGATTTAAGTGGACAAAGCGTGGCATTAACTTCATTGGCAAATGTCTTTTGGGATTGTTATGAAGAAGATAGCGCCATGCTAGAAAAGGCAATTAACTACCTAGAGAAAGCATTAGGCTTTGCGCGGAAGCTAGGTGATAGTAATTTACAGTCGGAAATTATCTGTTCTTTATCAAAATGCCACTGGCAAATGTCTAATTGTGAGATTGCTTGGGATCTGGGTGTAGAAGCGATAGTGATTGTAAACCAACTAGGGAATCTAAGAATTAGAGTTGATGCCCAAATGAACTTAGCAAACATAGCGCTAGACAAACGCGAGAACGATGTTGCGAAGGCGTTGTTGGAAGAAGTCGTATCCACAGGTAAACATATTAGATACGATATAACTGTTGTTAACGGACTATATAACCTTGCATTACTCGCAGATGTAAATAAGCAAAAAGAACTAGCTTTGGAATATATTTCTCAAGCGTTGAATATATGCAACACACATGATTCTGACTGTGGTTTTGATGAAGTAAAAGAAGAAATAAATAAACTGATAAAAAAGATTACTGAATCTATAGAGTAAGATCACAAATGTTGTATCTACCAAAATAATCTTCAAAAATAGTTGGAAATAATCGCAAGCATTCCTACATTGCAGTTTTAGTCACATTATTTGTTCACAGCATGACTTGTAGTAGCTCATACTCAATCTGACAAATTTGCTGATGAGACATAACCAAATTGTACAGTGTGGCCCCTTCAAATGGTGACGTCGCAACTCACTATTGGACAAAAATGTGTTACTGCGTGAACTAAATTTAGCGCAGTGTCATTACCTAGAGTATTGCAAATCATCTAATCTTGTCAGCCAAACTCACTTATCACTAAAAACGTAATAAACTTGCCGCATGGCAATGTGGTAATCTAATCGTTCATATAATTCAGAGGGATAAATATGAATTCAAATGAGAGGGAGACTTTAAAAAAACAGCTATTGGAAGCGATAAGCTCAGGTAGTAAAGCTGAGCCAAATTCGTGGGAACGCGTCGAAGAAATAAGAAATGAGTTACAGACTGATACGAGTAATTATCCTTGGAGAGAAGCTGTAGAGGATCTATGGAAGGAAGTTTCATTCGCTCAACAAGATGATGTATGTATGGTAAACCGCGAAGATACAAACGGGCATACACCAATAGATAACCTCATAAATTGTGTAGAACGACCTCGTTACCCACCAATGGAAGTAATCATTGCAATAACAGAAGCATTTCAAGTTTACATGTTGGCTGGAGGTGATTTAGAACTAGAGGATGTGCTTTTTGGATCTCGCAAGAAAGGGATAGGTAACTATGCTGCTAGGCGAGCGAAGGAAAAAAGCTATAAAGATTTTGATACTTACGTTCGTATTGGTGGGATGTTCGAAGATACAGAGGACGCTAAAGCGACACACCAAAAAATGAGCTTAGAGGCCAAAGCTGTAGAATACTTAGCATTTGGTCGTAATCCAGTGTTCGCCAAAAGGCATGGCGCTAAACCAGACTACAACAACATGAGTGATCCTGAGAGTTACCTTAGAGGTTATAGAAGATGGAAACGGACAACTAAGGGCGATACATGTCCTTAACTCACACCTCTCAACACGAGATAATACAATTACACTAACAACTATTAAAGTGATTGTATGGAACTCATTATGATGATTTTGGAATTACCTCCATTAAACTTAGCTTTGATTTGTATACTATTACTTATCCTCAAGGATACTAAGAAATCTAAGGAGTAGTACGGTGGAATTGGCCGAAATTAATAAGCTTGAACACCAATTAAGTTTGCCTGTAGGTTTTTTTGAAGCGTTGCTTACGGAAGATGATTGGTCCTTTGTTATCAAACTCCACGCTTTAATTGAGGGGGCAATATCCCACCTTTTGATTACACATATTGATGAGCCTAATCTAGCAACAACTATCGCTCACCTTGAGCTGAGTAACACACGAACGGGAAAGATGGCGTTCGTTAAGTCGATGACATTACTCGAAAAGGATAGTCGGAGGTTTATCACCTCACTATCAGAGCTAAGAAACCAACTGGTACATAACATTTCAAATATTTCATTTTCTTTTAAGGGCTTACTGTCGAATTACACCGAAAAAGAGAAAGACGCATTCATAAAAAGGTTTGCCATAGTTCAGCCTCCGTTAAACGATAAACTACGGAGAGAAATGATATTGCACGATCCAAAGAAGACCATCTGGTTCAGTGCAATGACTATTCTACTATCTGTTCACTATAGAAATAAGACATTTGCACTTGAGCGGTATGTAAAAGCTCACTCTATTATGTTCGCCCCAGAAGAACAGTCTGATTAGAAAAAGTATGGGTAAACCCAGCACTAACATGGGGTTGCTCATGTGTTGTAAATTGAAATGGGGCAAAACTGAGTCTACAACACAGGTAAATGAAAGGAAGGCTCACAAATAAAAAGCCCCAATTGCGGGGCTTGATGATGATTCAAATCATTTATAGTACTGACAACGTCGCTTGGAGTTATGCTTCCAACTCTTTGCGAGGTCATACACATAAGATGGATAGTCATCCCAGGGATTAGCTAATGTTCTTCCCCTTGCAGCTCTTAGCTTGATTGGATACCCTTTACACTCGATTTCATGAAGAAAGAAATAGCTTTTTTCCTGTCTCGTTGAAAAGCGTTTATGAGTACCACTACGTACACTTGGGTAGACATCCCAACTATATCGACGATGGCATTTTATACAGCTTCGATACTGTTGTTTTAACTTTTTCATTTACCCTCCAGGTTTACATTACCTAGAAGGGATCCTCTGCAAAGTAGTTCATCTCGACTCCTACATGTGTTGCATAACAAACCATAGTTTAGCAAATTAGTCGCTATGAAAGTTGCGACAGACTGTTGCAAAATTGAAGGTGATCGTCAGCATCCTTTAGCCAGTTCTATCGTAATAATTACACGTTCTAAAACTGTTTGGGGCAAATGTCTGTTAGCAAATCGTATTAACTCCACAACGGCACTACTGCAGACACCTCAAAGCCTCCCATCTGACAAGCCTTTTTCCAAACCTATCAGAACGATCAGAGACCACATAGCACCGGAGAAAGACAGTAACAAGACCGTAACCCTGCCCTTCAGGTCTTCTTGGCTATGTTGATTAGTTTTTTTTTGCAGTTACCGGAGATTGTTGGATCTACTTAGATTCCATTACGTACAGATTGTGCACTTGATAATCAGGGTATGAACAGGAGTAAGATCTTAAAGGCGGATAAAGGGAGCTTATTGGATTGGAAAATGCACTGGTAAATAGAAAGGGAAACATTAGACTGAGGAGTATTTCATGTCAGCATCTTCAAGATTGATAACGAAGAGCTATAAAAAGGCGCATCATGCGCCTTTTTTAGATTCTTTTGATGAAAATTGTTCGGGTTTCACACCAAAAACAAGATAAGCAACAAACGCACCGATAACGAGTTGGTGCTCTGTTAGCAACGATTCAAGTGAAGTCCAAGCATACTTGATAACATTCTTAGTTGTCGCCGGGTCATTCACCACATCAAACGTGAAGCGTCCCATGATAACAACCAAATAGATAGCAGCTGCTGCGATAACACTTGCTAGACATTTAGTAATACAGCCTGCAATTAGTTTTTTGTTCTTTTCTTGACCAGCTAAGTGATCTGCTTTTGCTCCTTCAACAAGCTCATCACGACCAGGCGCTGTCCTGTACGTCGAAGTCTTCTGCTTTACTGTTGCCACAGCTTGCTTAGTATTTAAACTGTCGATTTGATCAAAAAGCTCTTTCCTTTCTTCCACTGGGGTAGAGTGAGCATCAGTAAGTGGAAGATCGGCTGTTTTCTTTTCTTCCACCGGGGTAGAGTGAGCATCAGTAAGTGGAAGATCGGCTGTTTTCTTTTCTTCGTTAGGCACTACCCAGCATTCCTTTGATTTCGTTTGTGTAAAATTGATCTACTAAACTCACAGGAATTTCCGTGTACATACCTGTTGGATCAAACACTGCTTTCCATGGGGTGCCATCTTCGTGCGTTAAACAACGTAAGCTCCACGCCGAAAACGATTTGTAGATATCCCAAACTTTAGTTAACACTTGAATATTTTCCGGGCTATTTACATTCGGGTAGTAAAGTCCCAATTCTTCGTCGAATTCAAACGCTTTCTCTTGAATTGCTCCTGAACCATATCTTTTTAGCTGATGATAAACGGTCGGAGAAACCGGACCGTGTTTCCATGCTTGAAAGCCTTCACCATCTGTTAGATCACGACCAGTTAAGGCAAGCGTCCAACCGTAGCCAATATACATAAGCTTTTGAAGTTTCAGATTTGATAGCTCGATATCTTCTTCTTTAGCTTTTTGGATAAAGAAGTTTGCTAGTGCTGCGCTACACATACAGACCTCCTCGTAAGTTACTGTATCTACCAACATAATACCGCACCTTGATCTTAATATAAAGATATGTTGACGGTTACTTATACTTAACTAAAAACAGGTACTAATAACTCACTTTGCGCTAACTAATTTCGTGGCAAAAACGTGCTCAGCTATGACCCATTGTAAGTCGCGATTGCATAAACTCACACTTGTTCCATCACAGTTGGTTTAGTTTTTCTCTTCTTAGTAAAGTGTCTATATGTATGGCATAGAACAAAAGGAGATACACTATGTTTGAATATGAACTTCAACAAGCGAGAGATAACTTTGAGAGTGCTCAAGAAAATCATAAGCAGATTGCTAGTGCTGTAAAAAGGGGAGAGGCTACTGAAGATGATCTCATGGATGCCATTGAGCAAATGCGCCAAGCCCAACAAGAGCTAGACGAAGCCAGAGAACTTTATTGCTAGCCATACTTTGCCTTTTGGTTATCTCTTAGACAAAGGGCATTTTGATAGACTGACTTGTTTTAATTGTTAGTTCACCTTGAGAAAAGGGAAGGTGATCTGTTCCAGCAATACTAGACAATCATCTAAGCGAATTGGAATTCCTATACTTTAACTAATTCAAGTATCACTAAATTAGCAATTGCGCTAAAACGGAAATGTCCAACAGCCTGTTGGAGCCGTGATGCAGAGTGCACAGAATCGTAAGACGGATTTGGACAAACACGTTCGTATCAGATTCGATGTATTACAGATTAAACAATGGATAGCTACTTGGTCTAATCGCAGACCAGACTGTATCAACGTTTTATGTACGCCTGAAAATTGGATCGCTACTAAGTTATTTTCTTCCTTACTAAACAGTGTGTTAAACATACTCTCAATGGCTTTGTTGCGTAAAAGAATAATCCACTGCAACCGTCATTCTTCAAGCAACAAAAAGGCCACTAAAGCCTGATGATTCAGCTAAACTTTGAAATGCAATTAGAGTTTTATTCCGATTTTAACGGCTAATTCTGCGTGAAATCGCTATTGCGCAACAAAGCCACTCTCAATAGAGCTAAGCCTACATATATACTTTCAATCCTTATGATCATTAATGGATCGCTTATATGCCAATAGCAAAAAAAATCGATATGTTGTTGATTTCAATGCACGATTCAGCCGTAAAAAATAGTGACTTATAGCTGTTAATCATATTCTATTTCGAGCTTAATCATCGTACTATTACTGTACAGGTTTACGTAAATCAAATTACAAAGGCCAGAAGTTGTCGAAAACAAAATCACTTCTATGATGCCAACATCTGTGAAAAGGCTATATTTAACAATAACTATCGTAAACTCTTTAGGAATTATATTTTGTCTCCTCAAACTACTGAATGCCCATTTTGTCCAATGAAGATCACTGCTAAGCAGCTTGTTGAGTATGCTTGGGATATGAATTTTCAGATTATGTCAGCTGATAGTTACTTGCTGAGAGATGGGTTTATTGAAGAGACATCAGAAATTGCAAGAAAGGTAGGCGTTGATGTGCATTACCTTGATTTTAGTCTCTATGATAATCCAGTAGAAGCGTTAACAAGTCTCGAAAATAAAAGCTTCCTTCATGCCATTGAAGATGGCACTAGACCAAGGTTACTCTGGTTTGATAACTGTGATTGTCTGGCACCTTTGTCATGCTCTTTAACATATTCATTGAGAAGCCTGTTAACAACACGATCCACAAACAATGTACAATGTGTATTTATTGCTAGAAAAGAAGCGCTTGAGCTTATGTTTAGCAACCATTCTGCTGCTTTCTACCACTCAAACTTTTCAATCACTCAACAAGTACCTTTTTCGCCTGACGTCAACTAAACACATAGTACCAGCAGCTGCTAAACCTTAATATAGTATGATTGCAGTATTACTTCAGATTATGCTTTATAAATTATAAGCTTAAATACAACAACACAAGTATTTTCGCATTGACATTCACTCAAGCCACACAAGAGTTTACTAACCTTCTTTGTACTGGTATTTTTTGATTGTATTGGTTTATGCTAGTTCCACACTTATCGAGATAGGTTGAAATGAATTTTCTAACTCAGGCATTGAGCAAAAAAGAAGTCATAACTCTCTTTGAGTCTCAACCTAAGGAGATAATGTTGCCAGGTTTTGAACTTCTTTCTGGTTACAAGCTCATGGTCAATGAAATAATTGATAATGAAAAGGAGGGTATAGTACAAAATTATTACTTACTTTGGGGCACTGATGAACAGGCCGAGATAGTGTATAAGATCAATAGCATTATCAATGATAGACCGATAAAGAAGTGCGCTCAGTTAACAATCTGTCGCCAACTTGCAGGTCCCCACAGTCACGTTTATTCAAAATTCATTCGCTCTATATTTGATTTTTTACTGCAATCATACAACATCATTATC
>NZ_JAKRFQ010000100.1 GCF_022347985.1 Photobacterium sp. OFAV2-7 | reverse complement strand
GGATTTGCTGCCGCAGCATTCTGAAGATGTTCATCTGGCATCGCGGGCCAAAGAGGCACGGAAGGAGCTGGAAGAGATTTTCGATCGGGAAATGCGCGGTGAACGTGAGCGGCATAATGGCTGGGACTAGTCGGGGGATGTTGTGATTAGTTGTCATAACAGCCAGTTGTAAGGGAATGGGTAACATGGCAAAGAAACGATTTATTGCCGGTGCAGTGTGTCCTGAGTGTAAAAAACAAGACACCTTGCGCTGGTGGCAAGAGAATGACGTCGAGATGGTTGAATGTGTTGAGTGCCATCATACCGATCGTCGGCTACCGCAATCTGTAGCGGAAAGTGAACAGCTTTCCTCACAGACCAAGAAGCAAGTAATTGGGATCTTTAAACCCGAATAGCGAGCGGATATTGGCATCGAGGTGCCTTTATCCGTTATTATGCGGGGGCAGTTTTATATTGAGTACCGTTTCATTGTGATTGTACGTCTGCAAGATAGTCTCAATGAAACGGTACTACCTACCTATCGGAGTAAACATGAAAGTCGCTAAAGACATCGTAGTAAGCCTAGCGTATCAAGTGAAAACTGAAGAAGGCGTTGTTGTTGATCAGTCAACAGCTGAAGCACCACTGGATTACCTTCACGGTCACAACAACCTGATTGTTGGTCTGGAGAAGGCACTGGAAGGTCGCGAAGCCGGTGACAAATTTGAAGTGACTGTTGCTCCTGAAGATGCATACGGCGAGCACGTGGCAGAAATGGTTCAGCGTGTACCTGCAGATGTATTCCAGGGCGTTGACGAGATCACTGTTGGTATGCGCTTCCTGGCGGATACTGATCAAGGTCCAATTCCTGTAGAAGTAACAGAAGTTGATGGCGATCACGTTGTTGTCGACGGTAACCACATGCTAGCGGGCCAGACGCTGACCTTTAACGCTGAAGTGGTTGCACTGCGTGCTGCAACAGAAGAAGAAATCGCTCACGGCCATATCCACCAGGGTGGTGGTTGCTGCGGTGGCGGTAGCTGTGGCGACGACCATGGTCACGACCACAAAGAAGAAGGTGGTTGCTGTGGTGGCGAAGAGAAGGGTGGCTGCGGCTGTTCTCACTAAGCCCTACGCTTAATCAGTAATAGAAAACGGGAAGCTCAGGCTTCCCGTTTTTTTTGAATCATCAATAATGCGGTGGCGGCGTTTCTTCGGATTCGCTAGCCATATTCGATGGCTCCATGCCTTTCACCTTGCCGACCATATATTTCAGCTGCACCTGCATTTCGTCGATCAAGAACTGCTGTTTGGTCAGTGCCTGGTTCAGATCTTCGATGGTCTGCTCCTGGAAAGCCTGTTTCATTTCCAGCTCGTCAATTTGAGCCTGTAGTTTGTCGATGTCACTCATAGGGCGAATGTGTCCGCGGTTAATCTGTGGTCCAGGCCTGGGCAATACCGGCTGATGTGCCGGATATAACCTGCCCGTCAGGGGTAATGGCCACATCATACACCACTGCCGCCGGTGGTCGAGTATCTTGTTGCGCTGCGGCTTCCCAACGGCCGAGGTTGTCGCCTGTCTTGCTGTCCCACAGTTCGATGCGTCTGGCCGGGGTGCCTGTTGCTAGCTGGGTGCCGTCATCCGAGAACCGGGCGCTGGACAAGTTTTGCTGACGCAGACGAACAGCCAGCTCGGCTTGTTTCTCGCCGCTGCTGAGATCCCAGATAAACACATCGTTGCCACCGTCGGCAGTGAGTGCCAGCCTACCGTCCCGCTGAAGGGCGACCCGGCTGATCCGCGAAGTATGTTCGAACTGATAGATGATTTGACCGTTGCGGGTATCCCACAGGTAGGCGTAATAGTCATTGCCGCCCGACAGGGCAAACTGTCCGTTGGCCGACAGGGCAACAGAATTAACTTTTTCTCGATGGGCAAGGAACTCTAGCCGCCGTCCGCTGCCCAAGTCGATGTACAGTGCCTTGCCGTTAGAGAGTCCCAGCAGAATATGCTGGCCGTTGCTGGCAATATCGACATCGCGGATGATCCCGTCCGATATGGACCAAAGCCCGTCTGAGCGACCCCATGCCAAGTCCCATACCGCAAAATTTTGTGCCGTGGCGGTAATGGCGTAGCGGTTGTTGTCGGAAATACGGCTGGTCAGAACGGTATTGTGATATGGGTCTTGAGAACCAAAGTCAGCTAACTTTTTGTTTTGCTGTAAATCCCATAGCACGATACCTTGTTCCGTTGAGTGCAGAATGGCAAAGCGGCCGTCTCGGCTGAGGCTAAAGCTGGTGGCACCTTCGGGAGCAATAGACCAGCGCTTGAACTCTGAGCCCGAAAAAAAGCAGCCAGTCAGGGTAATCAGTGCCAAAATAATGCTAAAGGCTTGTATTTTTTTATGCATTAAGGTCTGGTTCCGGTTTGTTTTGCTAAGAGATAAAATGTGGCCAAGCGTATTAAGTCACTGATTAAAAATGATAGTTAGGCAGTGACTTAATACGGTTGGTATTAGTATATTGATATAGCGCGCTTTTCACAGCAATGGTGAAAAGCCGATTATAAAAATGAGGCATTCCCTCATCGATTGATGGAGAAATACATGAAACCTGTTCTAAAGATGTCTGTTTTGGCTGCTACGATCCTACTTGCTGTAGGCTGCCAAGATGAAAAAGCGGCTGAAGCAAAACCTGCAGAACCTGCAAAGGTAGAGCAGGTAGCATCTGAGGCAGCGCCGGCAGCATTTGCTTCCGAGGACGAGAAAGCCGCCTATGCGATCGGTGCATCACTGGCGCAATATTTGTCGGCAAACCTGGATCAGCAAAAGGAGCTGGGCCTGGAGCTGGACCGCGAGCACGTACTGGCTGGTGTTAGCGATGTATTTGCAGGCAAGAGCCGCATGACACCGGAAGAAACGCAGCAGGCGCTTCAGGATCTGGACAAGCGCGTGTCTGAAATCGTGGCAGCAAAAGCACAGGCAGAAGCCGAGAAGAATATTAAGGCTGGTGAAGAGTACCGTTCCGAGTTTGAAAAGCTGGAAGGCGTGATGAAGACAGACTCTGGTCTTCTTTATCAGGTAGAAACACAGGGCGAGGGTGACAAGCCGGCAGCCACTGATACTGTTAAGGTTCACTATAAGGGTACCCTGACTGACGGCACCGAGTTCGACAGCTCTTACAAGCGCAACCAGCCAGCAACCTTCCCGCTGAACCAGGTGATCCCGGGTTGGACAGAAGGTGTTCAGCTGATGCAGGTTGGTTCTAAGTTCAAGTTTGTTATTCCGCCAGAGCTGGCATATGGTTCTCAGGCTAACCCGAGCATTCCGGCAAACTCAACTTTGGTGTTTGAAGTTGAACTGCTTGATATCGTCAAGGCTGAAAAACCAGCGGCAGAAGTAACACAGTAAGCGACTGTTCGTTAAGGTTTAATATACCAAAAGCGAATAATCAGTAGACAAAACCCGGCCTCTGCCGGGTTTTTTGCTTTATACTGCTAGTTGAATATCCAGATAAAAGTTCAGGCTACTGTCAAAATTCTGATAAACTTGCAAGCAAGATTTGAAATTTTATCCGTTCTATTTATTTTCACAATCTTCGAGGACGGTGAAACTAAATAAAATGGTTTGAGCAAGGAAGATATGACAGTGGTATCTACAGATAACTTTGGCTCTGAAGTCATGATCGAGAGTGATTTGATTGAGCCGCGCGCGTTTAGTGAACATGATTATATCATCTTACGCTCCTACGAGGCCGTGGTCGATGGCCTGGCTGCGCTGATAGGGCCGTTCTGTGAGATTGTGTTGCACTCACTGGCCGATCTGAACACATCGGCGATCAAAATTGCCAATGGTGAAAATACTGGGCGTAAAGTCGGCTCGCCGATCACCGATTTGGCGTTGCGGATGCTGCGCGATATTGAAGGTTCGGAGCGTAACTTCTCCCGTGCTTATTTCACTCGTGCCAAGGGCGGCGACCTGATGAAGTCGATCACCATTGCGATTCGCAATGGTGAGGATCGGGTCATTGGCCTGCTTTGTATCAACGTCAATCTGGATGCGCCTTTCTCCCAGATCCTGCAATCATTTATGCCGACCGATGAAGCCAAGCAGGCCGCATCAAGTGTTAACTTTGCCAGCGACGTTGACGAGTTGGTCGATCAGACGGTCGAGCGAACGATTGAAGAGATCAATGCCGATAAGAATGTATCGAACAATGCCAAGAACCGCCAGATTGTCATGGAGCTATACGACAAAGGTATTTTTGACATTAAAGATGCCATTAACCGCGTAGCAGAGCGACTGAATATCTCCAAGCACACGGTTTACCTGTATATCCGTCAGCGCAAGACTGAGGACGGCGAAAAATGAGCCTGAATTATGTGCTGGTGCTTGATGGGCCCGCATATGGTACCCAGGCTGCCCGTTCGGCTTTTCAGTTTGCCGAGGCCCTGATTGAACAGGGACATCGGTTGTCGCGGGTGTTTTTCTATCAGGACGGAGTCCATAACGGTTCATCCCTGTCGGCACCGGCATCGGATGAGTTTGACCTGGTCGCAGGCTGGCAGCAATTGGCAAAGGCGCATCAGGTTGAGTTGCAGACCTGCGTAGCGGCAGCACTGCGCCGTGGGATCGTCAGCGAACAAGAGGCGCAGCAAAACACCCTGCCGGGGCATAATCTGGCTCCGGGTTTTGAGCAGGCCGGGCTCGGCGGCCTTGCCGAGGCGATGCTGACGGCCGATCGGGTTATTCAGTTTTAAGTCATTACCATTCAAGAGAACCTATGAAATCGCTAGGCTTTGTATTTCAGAGTGCCCCCCATGGGAGCAGCAGCGGTCGTGAAGGGCTGGATGCCGTCTTGGCGACATCGGCATACAGTGAAGATATCAGTCTGTTCTTTATCGGCGACGGTGTCTTCCAGCTGCTGGCCAACCAGCAGCCAGGACAAATACTGTGTCGTGACTATATTGCGACTTTTAAGATGCTGGACCTTTATGATGTAGAAAATATCTATGTCTGCCGTCAGTCGCTGTCCGAGCGTTGTCTTGAAGACAGTGAGCTGGTAATAGAGGTCGACGTAGTCGATCAGACGGATATTACGACTAAGCTTCATCAGTGTCAGCGAATTCTAAGTTTCTGAGGCCGTTATGCTCCACACCATCTCAACATCTCCCTTCCAGACTCAAGATTTGCAACGTTGCCTTCAATATTTGCGCCCAGATGATGAAATTCTGCTACTACAAGATGCGGTAAGTGCCGGAATTGAAAAAAATCCTTGGTGCGAGGCAATAAAAAAGTCGGGTGTAAAAATTTATTTACTGGAAGCCGATCTCGCGGCAAGAGGCTTGAGCGACAAAGTCGATAAAAGCATAAATGTTATTGATTTTAAAGGGTTTGTTTTGCTCACTGAACAGCATGAAAGTCAGCTTAAATGGGGATAAAGCCAACTAAGAAGTTACATGATATTTGGCTTTTTCCAACTGTTTAAGAAATGATCATCTGATTGATCGCTGTATATATCTTGACACCCATTAGTGCGATGCCTAAAATTTCGCGTCCTCCTGTTGTTGGGAGGCGGATTTTTCACATTTACGAAAGTAATATTTCAGGAGCTATTTAATGGCAACTATTAACCAGCTGGTACGCAAGCCACGTGCAAAGCAAGTTGTTAAAAGCAACGTGCCTGCGCTAGAAGCGTGTCCACAAAAGCGTGGTGTATGTACTCGTGTATACACTACTACTCCTAAGAAACCAAACTCAGCACTACGTAAAGTGTGCCGTGTTCGTCTAACAAACGGTTTCGAAGTAACATCATACATCGGCGGTGAAGGTCACAACCTTCAGGAGCACTCAGTTGTTCTTATCCGCGGTGGTCGTGTTAAAGACCTTCCGGGTGTTCGTTACCACACTGTTCGTGGTGCACTTGACTGTGCAGGCGTTAATGACCGTAAACAAGGTCGTTCTAAGTACGGTGTGAAGCGTCCTAAGTCTTAATGGATTCCGTTAAGTAAGGCCAAACACTAAAATTATTTAATTTTGAAGAAACTGAAAAGTTTTGGATAACCTGAAGAAGACAACGGAGAATATCCATGCCACGTCGTCGCGTAATCGGTCAGCGTAAGATCCTTCCAGATCCAAAGTTCAAATCTGAGCTGCTGGCAAAATTCGTTAACATCCTAATGGTTGACGGTAAAAAATCTACTGCTGAGAAAATTGTTTACACTGCACTTGATGCAATGGCTGAGAAGTCAGGTGAAGAACACCTAGCAGTATTCGAAAAAGCTCTTGAAAATGTACGCCCTGCGGTAGAAGTTAAATCTCGCCGTGTTGGTGGTTCAACTTACCAGGTGCCTGTAGAAGTACGTCCAGTACGTCGTAATGCACTAGCTATGCGTTGGTTGGTTGAAGCTGCGCGCAAGCGTGGTGAAAAATCTATGGCTCAGCGTCTTGCAGCAGAAATGCTAGACGCGGCTGACAACAAAGGTTCTGCTGTTAAGAAACGTGAAGACGTTCACCGTATGGCAGACGCGAACAAAGCGTTCGCACATTACCGCTGGTAATACCGAATTGGCGCAGCAAGCCAGGCTTGCTGCGCCTAAACCATACTCTAAGGTTAACCTTAGTAAGAGGATACAGCCGTGGCTCGTAAAACGCCTATCGAGCGCTACCGTAATATCGGTATTTGTGCTCACGTTGACGCCGGTAAAACAACAACTACCGAGCGTATTCTGTTTTATACAGGCCTGTCTCACAAGATTGGTGAGGTTCACGACGGCGCTGCTACCATGGACTGGATGGAGCAGGAGCAGGAGCGTGGTATCACTATCACTTCTGCTGCTACTACTACGTTCTGGCGTGGTATGGAAGCTCAGTTTCCTGAGCACCGCGTTAACATCATTGACACCCCGGGACACGTTGACTTCACCATCGAAGTAGAACGTTCTCTGCGTGTACTTGATGGTGCAGTTGTAGTTTTCTGTGGTTCTTCGGGTGTTGAACCTCAGTCTGAGACCGTATGGCGTCAGGCTGACAAGTACGAAGTACCGCGTATGGTTTTCGTTAACAAGATGGACCGTGCTGGTGCAGACTTCCTACGCGTTGTCGACCAGATCAAGAACCGTCTTGGTGCGAATCCAGTGCCAATCCAGCTAAATATTGGTGCTGAAGAAGAATTTAAAGGTGTGGTTGACCTGATCAAGATGAAGACCATCAACTGGTCGGAAGAAGATCAAGGTACAACATTCACCTATGAAGACATTCCAGCAGAGATGCAAGACCTTGCTGATGAATGGCGCATGAACTTAGTTGAATCAGCTGCCGAGGCATCTGAAGAACTAATGGATAAGTACCTTGAAGAAGGTGAGCTGTCTGAAGAAGATATCAAGGCAGGTCTACGTCAGCGTACACTTAACAACGAAATTGTTCTGGCGACTTGTGGTTCTGCATTCAAGAACAAAGGTGTTCAGGCAGTACTGGATGCGGTTATCGAATTCCTGCCGTCTCCTACGGAAGTAAAAGCTATCCGTGGTGAAGATGAGCAAGGTAATGAGATCGAGCGCCACTCAAGCGATGATGAACCATTCTCAGCGCTTGCGTTCAAGATCGCAACAGACCCGTTCGTTGGTAACCTGACATTCATGCGCGTTTACTCAGGTGTTGTGAACTCTGGTGATTCAGTCTACAACTCTGTTAAAGAGAAGCGTGAACGTTTCGGTCGTATCGTACAGATGCACGCGAACAAACGTGAAGAGATCAAGGAAATCCGCGCCGGTGATATCGCCGCGGCGATTGGTCTCAAAAACGTAACTACTGGTGACACACTGTGCGATCAGGATCATAAAGTGATTCTGGAGCGCATGGAATTCCCGGAACCAGTAATTCAGATCGCGGTAGAGCCGCGTTCTCAAGCTGACCAGGAAAAAATGGGTATCGCGCTGGGTAAACTAGCTGCAGAAGACCCGTCTTTCCGCGTAGAAACTGACGATGAGTCTGGCCAGACACTAATTTCTGGCATGGGTGAGCTTCACTTGGACATCATCGTTGATCGTATGAAGCGTGAATTCAGCGTTGAGTGTAACGTGGGTAAACCTCAGGTTGCATACCGTGAAACCATTCGTGGTAGCACGGAAGTTGAAGGAAAGTTCGTACGTCAGTCTGGTGGCCGCGGTCAGTTTGGTCACGTATGGCTTAAGATCGAACCGTCGGAGCCTGGTGAAGGCTTCGTCTTCGTGGACGAAATTGTGGGTGGTGTTGTACCGAAAGAATTTATCGGTGCGGTATCGAAGGGTGTCGAAGAGCAGATGAACAATGGTGTACTTGCCGGTTACCCGGTACTGGACGTCAAAGCGACTCTGTATGATGGCTCTTACCATGATGTTGACTCGAGTGAAATGGCGTTTAAGATCGCAGGTTCAATGGCATTCAGGAAAGGTGCGCTAGAAGCAAATCCGGTAATTCTTGAGCCAATGATGAAAGTTGAAGTAACTACTCCGGAAGACTGGATGGGTGATGTTGTCGGTGACCTTAACCGTCGTCGCGGCATGATCGAAGGTATGGAAGAAGGGCCAGCAGGCCTGAAGATTGTCCGTGCCCAAGTACCGCTTTCAGAGATGTTCGGTTACGCAACAGATCTTCGCTCTGCTACTCAGGGTCGTGCTTCTTATTCTATGGAATTCAGTGACTACGCTGAAGTGCCGAAGAATGTTGCAGACCGAATTATTGCAGAACGCTCTTAATTTGATTATTGCGTCAATCGTCGTTGACGCATAAAATACAAACTTCAGACGCGCCCCCTGACCTAGTAGGGGGCGTATCTTAACTAGGAAGGAACACGATCGTGTCTAAAGAAAAATTTGAACGTACGAAACCGCACGTTAACGTTGGTACTATCGGCCACGTTGACCACGGTAAAACTACTCTAACTGCTGCTATCTGTACTACTCTGTCAAAAGTATACGGTGGTGAAGCTAAAGACTTCGCATCTATCGATAACGCTCCAGAAGAGCGCGAGCGTGGTATCACAATCTCTACTTCTCACGTAGAGTACGATACTCCAACTCGTCACTACGCACACGTAGACTGCCCAGGACACGCCGATTACGTTAAAAACATGATCACTGGTGCTGCGCAGATGGACGGTGGTATCCTAGTTGTTGCTGCAACTGACGGCCCTATGCCTCAGAC
>NZ_JAKRFQ010000099.1 GCF_022347985.1 Photobacterium sp. OFAV2-7 | reverse complement strand
CCGATCTTTTAGCATCGCGAACCTTATCTATCCCGGTTAACATTGCGATTGCCTGGCCATATGGGCTTTTCCGTGATTTTATGATTCGCTCTGGTTATCGCTTTTCACCAACCAACGGGATGAAAAGTCTGTCTGATATGGTTGCCTATGTACTGTTTCAGTCGCCGGTCTATGCAGGCATTTTGTTTGTTGTCGGGGCAGATTTCGATCAAATCATTACGGCTGTAACCAGTAATGCATTTGTATCAGGCGCACTGGGTGTGGTGTATGGCCTGTTCTTGGATAGCTGCCGCCGTATGTTCCGTGTACCTGGCTATTATCACCAGCAAGCCTAACAGGCTATAACGCCACAGTGTAAAAAAGCTCCTGCGGGAGCTTTTTTAGTATCTGGGCAGTAGATATTGTTAGTAAACATGATATGCAACTAGACATATAAGCTGCTATTAGGATCATAACCACATCAATTTCAGATAAATCTCCTGAATTTATTAATATGGTAGCGGAACTCATTGATAGTCTTCAATATTTGAACCTCGTCAAGGTTTTGAGTTATACCGTATTCTGATAAGCCTATCTCTCAATATTCCATCAGTTTGTGTGCCTATACTTCAGTATTCCATTTGGAAACATTATGTATTGAATCTGGTAGCGGGGCTTTATGGAAAGAAGCCGTTTTTTATGGGTACCTGTCGGGCTGTCTTTTGTTGCGGCAACCGGGGTGATCTTGGTGGGCAATCTGAGTGAAATGTCTTGGGTGATAGCGGGCGGACTGATAGTAATCAGCTATTTTGCAGCGCGCTTTCTTTTTGCGGGTTATGACAGGGCGATTGCCGATATTCGTGACAGGCAAAATAGTGAGTTGCTTTATAAACAGCAACATGCGCAGCAAGAGCTAAAACAGCTGGTCGAGCTGTGCCTGCAGATCTTGCCAATCTGGCAGCGTCAGCTATGTACCGTCAGGGTACAAACCGAAACGGAAGTGACGGCGTTGTCACAACGATTTTCGGAAATCATCAGTGAGCTGGATCAGGCCGTTACCGAATCACAACATGTTGCCGGTGGTGGGGCGGATAAAAGCGATAACGGTGTGTTTGCGGTATTGAACAACAGTGAACAGCGACTGGATCAGGTTATCGACCTGCTTCGCTCGGCGATGCAGGCAAAAGAAGAAATGCTGGCTCAGGTTCGCCATTTGGCGAGCTATACCGAAGAACTTGACAGTATGGCGGTTGATGTCGCCAAGATTGCCGAGCAAACTAATCTGTTGGCCCTGAATGCGGCTATAGAGGCGGCAAGAGCGGGCGATCAGGGACGTGGCTTTGCCGTTGTTGCCGGAGAGGTGCGCAAGTTGTCTCAGCTGTCTGGTGAAACAGGGAAGCATATTCGTGACAAGGTCCAGTTGATCAACCAGGCCATGGACGATACGGTCAGCATTGCCGAGCAGAGTGCCCGCCAGGATGCCCAGGCTGAAGCGGCGTCAGAAGCCAATATTGAATCTATCTTGGCGAACTTCAAACAGCTGGCCTCCGAGCTCACAGACTCAACCTCATTACTTCAAGATAAAAACCTGGATATTCAGCGCGAGATTTCCGGCGTGATAGTGTCGCTGCAGTTTCAGGATCGTGTCAGTCAAATCATTACTCAGGTTGAGAAAAATCTCGACAAGTTACAGGCAGAAATTTCCGATTACGAGTCAGAGCAGCATAGCGATGACGAGGCACACCGCCTTGATGTGACAAATTGGCTCAATGAAATGAAGCGAGACTATGTTGCCCAGGAGCAACACCATAATCATGAAAAAGGCGAGGCGACGACAGCCTCCTCTAAAGATAGCGAGATAACTTTCTTTTAACCCTCGGAGAGTACTATGGCTAAGACAATTTTGATTTTGGATGATTCGGCGCCGATCCGTCAGGTCGTTGGAATTGCTCTCAGAGGAGCCGGCTATGAGGTGATTGAAGCGAATGATGGTGTTGACGGGCTCGGTAAACTCGACGGTAAGAAGGTGAACCTGATCATTACCGACGTCAATATGCCGAGGATGGACGGGATCACGTTTGTCAAAGAGGTCAAAAAGCTGCCTCGTTATAAATTTACTCCCATCATTATTCTGACGACAGAGTCACAGGACCATAAAAAACAGGAGGGGCGGGCTGCGGGAGCCAAGGCCTGGGTGGTCAAGCCCTTCCAGCCGCCCCAGTTGCTTGATGCCGTATCCAAACTGATATTGCCTTAACTGGGAGCTGCCAATGGATATCACGATTGCGCAGGAGCAAGCAGGAACGGAGTGCAGGCTAAGCCTTAGCGGGGAAATGTCTATCTACAATGCCGCCGAGCTAAAACCCCGACTATTGGCCTGCTTACAGGATGCAGAATCACTGGCTCTCGATCTTACCGAAGTCACTGAGCTAGATACCGCCGGTTTGCAGCTGCTGTGGCTGTGTCAGCAGGAAGCAGCATTGACAGGCAAGGCGTTTACTATCACCGCTACCAGTGCTGCGGCAATGGAATCTATCGCCTTGCTGAGACTCGAACAGCCATTCAACTTACCGCCTATGTAGCCGCCGGGTTTCATTGCCCCATGATCAAGGAGCGAAAATGGAAGAGATGGAACATGCCCAAGAGATGTTTGTCGATGAGAGCCGGGATTTGCTGCAGGAGATGGAATCGGCTTTAAACAAGCTAAAGGCGGCCCCTGAAAATATCGAGATGATCAACCTGGTATTTCGTGCTGCACATACCATCAAGGGGGCGGCAGGGCTGTTTGGCTATGACAACATTGTTGCTTTTACCCATACGGTTGAAAATGTGCTGGAGAAGGTCAGGGCCGGTGAGCGTTTTTGCGACGATACACTGATTGCTGTCTTGTTAGATTGCCGGGATCACATTGAGAGCTTGATTGAACAACTGGGTAATCAGGATACCTCTAGCGAACAGGATCTGGCGCAGCAAGGTCAGGCCTTACTGACGCAGTTGTCGGGTTCGGCGGATTCTCAGCAACACTGCAGCGTTAATGATCTTTCATCATTGGGTCAATACACCGAACATCTGCCGGGATTGGAGCGCAGTAATATCAACCGAGCCGCATTCAACCCCTATTGGCACTTTTCACTTCGGTTCGGTGAAGATGTGCTGCGAAATGGTATGGATCCGCTGTCATTTATACGTTACCTCCGCTCCTTGGGAGATATCGTAGAGTTAGTTCCCCTGTTTACCTTGCCCGGTAGCAGCCTGATGGATCCCGAGTCCTGTTATCTTGGCCTGGAGCTGTTACTTGATAGTGATGCTGATCAGCCAACATTGGAGTCGGTGTTTGAGTTTGTTGCCGACGAGTGTCAGATCCATATTATTCCTCCCCACAGCGATCTTCAGCAGTATGTCGTGTTGATGAAGGAGCTTGACCTGGAGGCTGACGAACTCGGTCAGCTGTTTATTCAGTGCGGTGCGCTGACACAAGAAGAATTCGCGTATGTGATGGAGGCGCCCCAAACTGACATTATCCAGCCTGCTCAGTCTACGTATGAGCCTGAGTCAGAACCCCAATCACAGTCACAGCCACAAACGCTACCTCAGTCGGAAGTCGGGGAACCTGTGCAGCAGTTATCCTCTCAAGAAGTGGCTCCGAAAAAAACGGCGGCGAGCCTGCCAGATCTCAAGCGCCAGGAAAGTCGCAGCCTCCGGGTTGATGCTCACAAATTGGATCAGCTAATTAATCTGGTGGGAGAGCTGGTGATTGCCGGTGCCAATACCAGCTTGCTGGCGAAACAAAATGGCGATCCTGAACTGATGGAATCTAGTGCGGCAGTTTCTTTGCTGGTTGAAGAAATCAGAGGGCTGTCGTTGCACCTGAGGATGATACCGATAGACGAGACCTTCAAGCGTTTCCACCGTGTGGTGCGGGAGATAAGCCGGGATTTGGACAAAGATATCCGGCTGACGATTGAAGGTGGTGAGACTGAGCTTGATAAAGGCGTCGTGGAGAAAATCAACGATCCCCTGATGCACTTGGTTCGTAATGCGATTGACCACGGTATTGAAGCCAAGGAAGAGAGGCTTGCCAAAGGAAAGCCTGCCACCGGTACGGTGATCCTCCGGGCCTATTACGACTCTGGCAGCATAGTGATTGAAGTGTGTGATGACGGGGGAGGCATAGACCCTATTAAGGTGCGGGCCAAGGCGGTCGAGAACGGCCTCATTAGCGCAGAGCAGCCTATGAGTGAGAAAGAGATTCTGCGGCTGATATTGGAGGCCGGTCTGACGACCAAAACCGCCGTGAGCGATCTTTCGGGTCGAGGGGTCGGCATGGACGTGGTCAAACGTAACATCGAGGCGTTGCAGGGCAGTATCGAGGTTGAGAGCAGGCTGGGTGAGGGTTCTTTGTTGCGCCTTCGTCTTCCTTTGACGCTTTCTATTATCGACGGCTTTGCGGTCGGGGTAGGGGCATCGAGCTATGTTATCCCGCTTGATGCGGTTGTCGAGTGTATCGAGTACAGCGAAGAGCACAGTAAAAATGGAAATTACGTCAATCTGCGGGGGGAAATCCTGCCCTTTATTAACCTGAGGCAGCGATTTAAAGAAAGCCATATTGACGTCAAACAACGCAACATCGTTGTGGTACAGAGCGGTGAGCAAAAAGCCGGGTTCGTTGTTGATCAATTGCAGGGCGAGCTTCAAACCGTCATTAAGCCGTTAAGTAAAATCTTTTCCCGTCTTAGCGGGATCAGCGGGTCGACGATCCTTGGTAGTGGCGACGTGGCAATGATCCTGGATGTCCCGGCCCTGATCCGGGATGCAGAAACACATTGCTCACCGCGATATATCGGTCATGGCGAGGTAGTGCCTTAGCACGGGATCAAAGCCACAGCGGTGCATAGCTCGAAGTCTGAATAAATGGGTATTTAGCCCGGTTGCAGCATATAGAGGGGGGCGCAATGACGCAAAGCCTAACTCTGGCAGAGTCCAGAGGCCAAGAAGATAAGGACGTTGATATTACACATGAGCAACAGCAGTTCCTGACATTTATTCTGCGGGAGGAGCTGTTTGCTATCAATATCCGTCCCATTAAGGAAATTATCGAGTATGGCCAGCTGACCGTGGTACCCATGGTGCCTGATTTCGTCCGCGGCGTGATTAATGTACGTGGCAACGTCGTTCCCATTATTGACCTGGCAGTACGTTTTGGCTGGCCGACCACGGAGGTGACCAAGCGCAGCTGTATTGTAATTGTCGAGGTGGAAAGCGAAGGGGAGCGGATCGAAATTGGCGTAGTGGTCGATGCTGTCAGTGAAGTACTTGATATAGCGCTGGCTGATATCGAGCCTGCACCGAGCTTTGGTGCCCGGCTCCGGACTGATTTTATTGAAGGAATGGGCAAAGTGAATGATGAGTTCATTGTATTGCTCAATGTTGGCCGGGTGCTGTCGGTGGAAGAGCTGTCATCGCTAGAGGCACTGCAGGAATAGCCGTTCAGATGCGGTTGCTGTTGGTTAGGCTGGCTGCAAAAGCGGGTGATTATTGAATAATTAATAACCGGAATATTAATCCAGGGAGGCGTTATGCTCCGTTTTAGTGACATCAGGATGAGACCTAAGTTGATCGGCCTGTTTTTGCTGGTCAGTCTTATTCCATTGGCTATCGTTGTATTCATTGCCGTAAAAGCGGCTGCCGATGCGTTGACCACAGAGTCTAACCATCAGCTTATCGCTATGCGGGATGTGAAAAAGTCTCAGTTAGAATCTTATTTTGCGGAGCGTCAGAGTGATTTAGGCGTTTTGATCGATACTGTCGATACGCTACGTACTAATACGCTCAATAAGCTGCATGCAGCGAAAGAGAGTAAGCGCGCCCAGATAGAAGGGCACTTTCAGGCCCTGCAGGACGATATTGTTATTCTGGCGGAAAGCGATGCAGCCTCCGAGGCATTAATTGGTTTTGATATTGCCTACCGAAATGCCGGTCTGCAAGCTGGTGGTGTTGATTGGCAAGCCGTTGATAGTCAGTACGGAGCCTGGCTGAGCCGCTATACCGAACATTATGGGTTTTATGATTTGTTTCTGGTCAATGTCGACGGTGAAGTTGTTTATTCAGTGACACAGGAAGCCGATCTCGGACAAAACATTAAATCTGGTCCTCTACGTGATAGTGGTATTGGCCGGTTATTTAGTAAGGCTATGTCAGGTGTTGCGATTGAAGATTTCTCCCCCTACGCACCGTCGAATAATCAGCAATCGGCATTTATTGGTGCCCCCATTGTTAACAATGAAGAGCTGCAGGGGGTGCTTATCATGCAGATCCCGACAGAAGGCATCGATGCCATTATGCAGCGGGATGACAATCTGGGTGAAACAGTAGAAACCTATTTGGTCGGGCAATACTCCGGTAGCAATACCCTGCGAAGTAACTTTGTCGGCACGGACGGAACAGAGCATCAGATTGGTATGCCTGCCAATGATCTTTTTGTCGAAGAGTCTTTGGCTGGCAAGGTGATAGACGGTGCCTATACCGATCAGAGCGGAAGGCTTTTGATGGTATCGGCGTCTCCGCTTGAGATTTTTGGTCTTAACTGGGCGCTGGTCTCAGCCATGGATCTGGAGCAGGCCTTCATTAGTATCAAGCCTGGCGAGACAACGGATTTTCTTGCCAATTATAGCCAGAAGTACGGTTACTATGATCTCTTCCTTATCCACCCGGACGGTGAGGTGTTCTATAGCGTGAGCCATGAGGCGGACTATAAGAGCAACATAATGGATGGCAAATATGCCGATTCGAATCTGGGTCAGTTGGTTCGTCAGGTCTTGAAGACACGTCAATATGGTTTGGTTGATTTTGCTCCCTATGCACCGAGCAACGGTGAGCCGGCGGCCTTTATTGCCCAGCCGTTGATTGAGCACGGCGAGATTGAATTGGTGGTGGCCATTCAGTTGCCGTTGGAAGCCGTTAACACCATTATGCAGCAGCGAAGCGGGATGGGAGCGACTGGAGAAACCTACCTGGTCGGTATGGACAAGCGTATGCGGTCGGACTCCTTCCTTGATCAGGAAGGGCGTTCGGTGAAAGCTTCTTTTGCCGGTACGGTAGAGCGCAACGGGGTAGATACTCAGGCGAGTAGCGCTGCTTTGGGCGGTGAAACAGGCATTGCTCGGGTTCAAGACTACAACGGTAACAATGTATTGTCGGCCTATACCCGGGTTGATGTCGGAGATACCCACTGGGCGCTGTTGGCCGAGGTGGATGTAGCCGAGGTGAACGAGCCAATCGATAATCTGCTGATGATGGTCGGTATTGTTATTGCGGTGGCGGTGATTTTGATTGTGCTGGTGGCCATGATGGTTGCTTCGACCATTACCCGTCCGTTGGCGACAGCGTTGCAGGTTGCCGATGCTATGGCGAATGGCGATCTCAACAGTAAAATTGAAACCAGCAGCAAAGATGAAACCGGTCAGTTGCTCAGCCGAATGGGCCACATGAGTAATCAGCTGCGCCAGATTGTGGGCGATGTGAATAGTAATGCCAACGGTTTGGCCAGTGCTTCTGAAGAGATCAGTGCAACGGCACAGTCTCTGAGCCAGGCTGCCAGTGAACAGGCTGCCAGTGTTGAAGAGACCAGTGCTTCTCAGGAGCAAATTGCCGCATCTGTGCAGCAAAATGCTGAAAACGCCAAGATCACTGATGATCGTGCGACCAAAGCTTCAAGTCAGGCGGCAGAAGGCGGACGGGCGGTTAGCGAGACCGTGGTAGCGATGAAGGAGATTGCCGAGAAGATCAGCATTATCGAAGACATTGCCTATCAGACTAACCTGCTGGCTCTGAATGCTGCTATCGAAGCTGCCAGGGCTGGCGAACATGGCAAAGGGTTTGCGGTTGTCGCTGCAGAAGTACGCAAACTGGCTGAGCGTAGTCAGGTTGCCGCCCAGGAGATCAGCAACCAGGCCGGAAGCAGTGTTCAGGTGGCTGAGCAGGCCGGTCAGCTGCTTGATGAAATTGTACCAAGCATTACCAAAACCGCTGAGTTGGTGCAGGAGATTGCGGCAACTTCGGATGAGCAGGCTAGCGGTGTGACTCAGATCAGCGTGGCGATGGGGCAAATGGATCAGGTGACTCAGCAAAATGCCTCGGCGTCTGAAGAACTAGCATCGACAGCGGAAGAAATGAGTGCTCAGGCCGAGCAACTGCAGCAACTGATGAGTTTCTTTACTATCAACGAGTCGCCTGCTGTTGTGCCAGAGCAGCCTGCGCGGAATGTGGTTGGCAAGCGTACTGTTGTTCCGTCCACGCTTGCGCCGAAGAAGCCTGCCAAGAAGCTGGAGAATAAGCATCAGGAAATTATTGAGGAGGACTTCGAGGCATTCTAGTCGATGAGCGTTACCTCTGATGTTAAGTGCGCCTTGTCATTGCGGAGACTATGAGCAAGGCGCCTGTCAGGAATACAGGGAAATGATTGTTGTAATGGCAAAAAGGGAGGACAACATGGATTCTAAGCATGCAGTCCAAAAGCTGTCTGGTGAGTTATTCAATCAGAGTGCCATTACAGACTGGGAGTTCGCACGGTTTCGTCAGCTTATCTTTGATTTGGCGGGTATTACACTTAGTGAACACAAGAAAAATCTGGTTGCCGTCAGGTTGGCAAGCCGGCTCCGCTATTATTCCTTAACGAGTTTTGCCGATTATTACCGGCTGCTGATGCACAATCCCCCGGCGGGGGAGCTGCAAACTGTGGTTGATCAGCTCACTACCAACGAAACCCACTTTTTCCGTGAGCCTCGGCATTTTGGCTTTATCAAGCGGCATATTCTGGACAATAGAACATCGCAGGTGCCGTTGCGTTGCTGGAGTGCCGTCTGTTCAACGGGTGAGGAGCCGTACAGTTTGGCAATGCTGCTGGCAGATCATTGTGGTTTATCGGTGGACTGGCGTGTATTGGGCTCTGATATTAACTCCAATGTATTGGATCAGGCGCGTAGCGGGTTATACCTAAACTCGAGGCAGGCTGAAATCCCCAAGCGCTATTTGCAGCAATACTGTTTGAAAGGAGTGCGTTCCCAGCAAGGGACATTGTTAGTCAATAACAAGGTTCGGGAGCATGTTCGCTTTAAACAGATCAACCTCAATACATCGCTGCCAAACATCGGTTTTTTTGACCTGATATTGCTACGCAATGTACTTATCTATTTCTCTGCGGAAACCAAGCACGATGTTGTGTTACG